>DASQBH010000463.1:0-9629 GCA_035635315.1 Longimicrobium sp. | reverse complement strand
AGTAGATGTACACGGCGGCGGCCGCGGCCAGGCTGCCGATCCACACCACGCGGCGCACCAGGGCGTCGCGGTACCCGTGCATCAGCAGGTAGTACACGAGCGCCGCGCCGGCCGCAAAGGCCAGCAGCTCCAGGTACCGCAGCGTCATGTACACGAAGTACGGCGAGCTGGCCAGCGGCGGCATCAGGCGCGGAAAGTCGTACGCCGCCAGGTTGGCGGCGGTCACCACGCTGGCCCAGGCCATGATCGCCACCAGCACCCCCATCCCCGGCACCCGGGGGTACCGCCCCGCCAGCAGCAGGACGGCGGCGACGGCCAGCAGCCCGAACCGCGTGAGCCACTGAAAGGGGATGGGGCCCAGCGCGTACGCGCCCAGCGAGGTGCCGAAGTAGACCGCGGTGAACGCCGCCAGCGCCGCGCGGGGATACGACATCACCCCGATGCGCTCCAGCGGCACCCCGGCCGTGGCGGGGCGCAGCACGGCCTCAGCCACGCCGCACCCCGTAGCCCGGGGAGAACGGCGGCGGCTCGGCGCCGGGGAGCAGCGTGCGCCCCGCGTCGGTCACCCGGACCTCCGTTTCCATGACCTCCACGATGCGATACACCGGCTCATCCCACCCGCGGTACGTCCCCGCGAAGCCGCGCGCGCCAAAGTACAGGCACTCTCCGCGCGCCATCGTTCCCAGAGAAAAGAGCCCGCGGTCCAGGGAAGCCGGCTCGCCCCCGCCTCCCCGGGGCGCGTGGTGCGCCCGGGCGGAGCGGTACGCGTTGCGCCGCTCCGGAAGGGGGGTGTAGAGGTACGTCCCGGGGTCCCGCACCGGGTCCGCGCCCTCGGCCTGCAGCTCCACCGCGAGCTGGTCGTTGTGTGCGTGCGCGCCGTGCTCCTCCTGCCCCGCCCCGCCGCAGCGGACGGCCAGGTAGAAACCGGCGAAACGGAGAATATACACTCCGAAGCACGGATATGCACACCGCTCCCCCGCCCCGGCGTCCGGGGGAAGGGGGATGGACCACGTCCTCCGCCGCACCCCCGCGCCCTGCGCCGCGGCACGCGCGCGCTCCCAGTCCGCGTCCGTCCCCACGCCGATCTCCGCCGCGGCGGAGCCGTGCCGCGCCGCGGCCGCGAAGCGCGCCCCGCCCGCCAGCGCCCGCACCATCTCCCGCTCCGGGTGGGCGGGCGCGAAGGCCGCGAAGTCCGCGCGGCCGAACAGGCCGTCCACCGCGGCCACCAGGTGCCGGTGGTCCAGCCCGTCCTCTTCCCAGTAAAGCTCGTCGTCGGCCAGCCCGTCCCACCCGGCCAGGTTCGCCTGCCGCCCCTTCACCTCGCCCGCGCGCGACGGGCGGTGCTCCGGCCACAGGCGCAGAAAGCGCCCGCTGTCGTTGTCGCCCACCTGGTGCACGGCGCCGTCCGGCTTCGTCACGTCGCGGGTGAACTCCGCCATCCGCTGCACCCGCTCCACGTGCGCGGGGCCGAACGGCGACGTCCCGCCCCCGCCGGGGAGCGGGTGCAGGGACAGCGGCGCGGGGCGCAGCGGCGGCGGGCCGCGGTGCAGCGACGCGTCGTACTCCGCCAGCGCGGCGCGCTTCTCCGCCCCGAATCCAAGTACCAGCGCGGTGCCGTAGACCACCATCTCCGCGGAAAGGCGGTGATAGGGGACCGACGCCTCGAAGCAGGCGCCGTCGGGCGTGAACTGGTGCTCCGTCTCCGCCACCAGCGCCTGCGCGCCGAAGGCGAGCCAGGCGTCCCGCTGGGGCGTGCGCGGCAGCCACGCGGCGGCGAAGAGCAGCCCCGCCACGTCGGCCAGGTAGTGGTTGCCGCGGGCGCCGCCGTTCCACTCCAGGTGGCCGGCCAGGTGCGCGCCGTGCGCGTGGACGGCGCGCGCCAGCTCGGCTTCGAAGGGCGCGTCGAACTCCGCCCCCGCGTCGCGGAACAGGTCGTACGCCGCCAGCCAGCCGGCCACGCGGATCCCCACGTCCATCGCCATGGCCCAGTTGACCCCGTAGCGGGGCGGGTTGGTGGCGACGAAGTCCAGCACCTGGTTGCGGAACTCGCGCGCGTACGCCCGCGCGGGCGCGAACCCCGGCTCCCCCGCGGCGGCCAGCGCGTACGCCAGCGCCAGCTGCGGCAGGTGCTGCATCCGCGCCAGCTCCCACGGCACCTTGACGTCCACCCCCGGCAGCGCGCCAAAGCGGATGCGGCCGTACCAGGTGCGCTCCGCCCAGCGGTGGCCGGACTTGAAGTCCAGCTGCCAGTCGATCGGCCGGTACCCCGCGTCCACCATCCGCCAGACGCGCGCGGACTCGGCCAGGTTCCCCGGATCGATGCGCCCCGCCAGCCACGCGCCCTCCGCGTCCGCGTCGACGGGGGGACCCGGATCGTAGCGGTGCCCCTCCACCCCGGCGGGGCGCGCGCCGTGCTCCACCCGCACCCAGCCGGAGCCCAGCAGGTCGAAGCGGTGCTCCAGGTACAGCGCGGAAAGGGCGGCGATCCGCGCCGCCCCCGGCCGCAGGACGTCGAGCGAAGGAACGCGGAAGTACCGGCCGAGCGGCTCCGCGCCCGCCGGCGGGGGACCGTACGTCCCGCGCCGGTCCCGCCGCCGGCTCCACGCGGCGACCACCTTTCGCGCGGCGAACGCGGCGGCCCGGCGCGCCACCTCTCCCGGCGGGAGCGCGGCGAGCCGGCCGGCGCGCTCCCTCAGCCCCACGAGATCCCCGGGCTGCGCGCGCGCCTCACCCGATCCAGTGCTTGTGCCACAGCGCGAAGTTCATCAGGTACCAGGCCTGGCTTCCCAGCCCCCGGTCCAGCAGCCGGCGCACCTCGCCCGCGTCCAGGAACCCCGTCCCCTCGCAGAAGGCGTCCAGGTCGCGCCGCATCTGCGGGCCCAGGCGCTCGAAGAACCACTCCTGCATCGGCACGCCGAACCCCTGCTTCTTCCGGTCGATGGTCTCGTCCGGGATGATGCCGCGCACCGCCTTCTTCAGGATGTGCTTGAGCGTGCCGTTGCGCGTCTTTACCGCCTCGGGGATCCCCAGCGCCAGCTCGACGAGCTTGTGGTCCAGAAAGGGGACGCGCCCCTCCAGGCTCACGCCCATGCTCATCTTGTCCACCCGCATCAGCAGCAGCTCGGGAAGGCGCAGGTTGAGGTCCGCGTAGGTCATCCAGTTCAGGTGCGACGGGTCCCTGGCCTTTGCGATGAACCGCTCGCGCGTGGGGCGCACCGCCTCCCACGAGCTGAAGCCGCGGAACCGCTCGCGCATGGCCGGGTGCAGCAGGCGCCGCTTCTGGATCTCGCTGAACGCCTCGATCCCGCTCCAGAAGATCGGCTGCCCCCGCCCCGCGCGGCGCAGGTACTCCGTGCGCATGTTGTCGCGCGTGCGCGGGTGCAGCTTGAGCATCTCCACCCCCGCGCTCTTGACGGCGCCCACGGGGACCCGGTCGCTCCAGCGCTGCAGCCGCAGCATCTGCTTCCACCCGGGGTAGCCCCAGAACAGCTCGTCGGCCCCCTCGCCCACCTGCGCCACGATCACCCCGTTGTCGCGCGCCAGCTTGCTGACGTAGTAGACGGGAACGCAGACGGGGTCGGCGATCGGCTCGTCCTGCAGGTGGATCATCCGCGGCAGGAAGTCGATGGCGTCGTCGGCGCTCAGCCGCAGCTCGTGGTGCTCGGCGCCCACCCGCTCCGCCATGGCCCGCGCGTACCCCGTCTCGTCGGGGTAGCTGGGGTTGTTCCCCTGGTACCCGATGCTGAAGGTGCGCACCGGCCGCCCCTCGCCCTCGGAAAAGAGCGCGGCGTTGGTGCTGCTGTCCACGCCGCCGGAAAGAAAGACGCCCACCGGCACGTCGCTCACCTTGCGCAGCTTGACGGCGGTGCGCAGCGTCTCCAGGATCCGCTCGGCGATCTCCTCCTCCGACGCGCCGGACAGGTCGGGGGTGTAGTCCAGCGGGTCCCACCAGCGCTCCACCCGCACGTCGCCGTTCTCCCGCGCGCGCAGCCAGCACCCGGCGGGGAGCTTCTGGATCCCCGCGAAGATGGTCTGCGGGGCGGGGGTGGTGAGGAAGGAGAGGAAGTGGTAGAACGCCTCCTCGTCCACCCGCCTCGGCTGCTCGGGATCGGCCAGCAGCGCCTTGATCTCCGAGGCGAAGACGAGGCGGCCGCCGCGGACGGCGTGGTACAGCGGCTTGATCCCCACCCGGTCGCGCACCAGCCACAGCTCGCGGGTGCGCGCGTCCCACAGCCCGAAGGCGAACATCCCGCGAAAGCGGTGCAGGCAGTCGATCCCCCACTCCTCGAAGGCGTGCAGGATGACCTCGCTGTCGGAGTGGTCCGTCTTCCAGCGGTGGCCGCCGATGCGCTCCAGCTCGGCCCGGATCTCGGCGTGGTTGTAGATCTCGCCGTTGAACGAGAGCCAGAGCGTCCCGTCCTCGTTGCTCATCGGCTGGTTGGCCGCCGCGGACAGGTCGATGATGGACAGCCGCCGGTGCGCCAGCCCCACCCGCGCGTCGGGCGACACCCACACCCCCTGGCCGTCGGGGCCGCGGTGCGCCATGGTGCCGGCCATGCGCGCCAGGTACTCCGCCGTGACGGCGAAGGAGCCGGACGAGAACGCCAGGGCCCCCGAGATTCCACACATCCTACTTGTACGCCCGGAAAGGGATGAACCAGCCGAAGCGGTCGGGGAGCGCGCGGGCCACGAAGCCCGGCAGCTTCTGCCCGTCGTAGTAGGTGGCGACACGCTGCAGCTCCACGCGGCCGAACGGGGACAGCAGGCGGTGCACGCCGGCGTTGGTGTACGCCTGCGTCCCCACGCTCTCCACGTGCTCCCACACCACGCTGCGAAGGCTGCGCCAGGGGCGGCCGGCCAGCAGGGCGTGCTTGACCCAGAAGCGCACGGCGTTGGGCGAGTACAGGCCGTACACCATCCCCTTGAACACGCCGCCCGGCCTGAGCACGCGGTGGATCTCGCGGACGATGGCGTCGGGGCGCTCGGAGTGGTGCACCACCCCCCAGCTGTACACCACGTCGAAGGTGCCGTCGTCGAACGGAAGCCGCTCGGCGTCCACGCGCTGCAGCCGCGAGGTAAAGCCGTACATCGCCAGCCGCGCGCGGGTGGTCTCGATGGCGGCCTCGGTAAGGTCCACGCCGTGGCAGTCGGCGCCGGCGCGGGCCCACTGCAGGTGGTCGGTCCCCGCGCCCACGCCCACCTCCAGCACCTTTTCGCCGTGGTGCCGGGTAAACTGCGCCACGGAGTGGATGTACGGCTCCACGCGGTAGCGGTGCTCTTCCACCCGCTCGAACCACTCGCGGGTGCGCGGCTCCAGCGTTCCCGTGATCACCGGCGCGGTGCCGCAGGGCTCCGCCTCCCAGTACCCGCGGACCTCGTCGTTCAGCGTCATCGTGCCGTTGTCCTGGTGAATGCCCCGGTCCCGCCGCGGCGCGCGCCGCGGGGAAAAGATCCGGGTCCCGTATCCATGATCCGACGCGCGCCCGGCCATCCCTCCCCCGGCGTCCCCGCGCATCATCCCGTCCGTATCGCCCGCTCCCTGACGAGCCGGGGTTCCGATCGTCATCCTCTCCCGCCCGCGTCCTTCCCCGCCAGGTGGGGAAGGACCCGCGCGTCCAGCCAGCGGACGAGCTCGGGGTGCATCGTAAAGTACTGCAGCCCCTGCTCCGGCGGGTTGGCCAGCGTACGCCGCCCGCCGCCGCCCAGGTAGCGCAGCACGTCCAGCAGGCGCGCGTCCTGCCTCCGCAGCACGTGCGCCTTGAGCGCCTGGACGGACGGCGCGCCCTCCGCCGCGTACACGTAGCCGCGCAGCAGGGGCCCGGTGTCGACCCCTTTGTCCACGCGGTGCACCGTGGCGGCGGGGGGCAGGCCGTGGAGCAGGGAGAACTCCAGGCTGGAGCGCCCGCGGACGAACGGCAGCACGCCCAGGTGGTCGTTCAGGATCCCCCCCGGCAGCGCCCCGATCAGGTTCGCTCGGATGATGAAGGGAAGCTGGTGCACCGCCACCGCGCACCCCGCCTCCGCCACCATCCGCCCCGCCTCGTCCGACGCCGGCGGATGGGGAACGGCCCGGTACGGCACCCGGCACCGCCGCGCGGCGTAGTACGCCCGCCGCACCAGCGGATGGGCCTTGAGCCGGCGGCTCCACCCCCGCCCGGGAGGGGGAAAGTCGTACACCGCCGGCTCGCACCCCTCGCGCCGCAGCGCCGCGTACAGCGCGGAGAACGCGTGCGGCGGGCCCAGCACCGCCACCCGCTCCGGGAGCCGCGGCGGCCCGGGCGGCGCGTCGTGCGCCGTCAGCGCCTCCACCCCGCGCGCCAGCGCCTCCGGCCCCGCCAGGGGAAAGCGGTGGCAGCCGTCCGTCCCCACGCTCTCGCCGAACGTCAGGCGGTTGACGGCGCCGTACCCCCCTGCCTCGCCGCCGCCGAACCAGAGGAACTCGTTCAGGTAGCGGACGTCGCCCGACAGCGCGTACCCCAGGGTAAGGAAGCGCAGCACGCGCTCGCGCCGCCCCGGGTCCGCCACGGCCCCGCGCTGGTAGTGCAGCCGCAGCAGCAGCCGGTCCAGCGCGCGGAAGTCGGCCCGGAAGGCGGCGCCCAGCGCCGGCCAGAGGGACTCGTCCGCGTCGTACAGCTCCTCCACCCGCCCCGGCAGCGCCCGGCCGCCGCCCCCCTCCGCCCCGCCGGCCAGCCCCTCCCGCACCCGCCGGGCGCCGGCGTCGGCGCGGGGATCAGGCGGGGCGAGCAGCACCGCCGCCTCCCCGTACCCGCAGCGAGGGGAGCACCGCCTGCAACTCGCTCAGCGTCCGGAACTCGATCACGCGGCCGTACCGCTCCACCAGGTACGCGAAGAACCGCTCCAGGTCGGCCCAGTTCCCCTCGTACCCCTTGGTGTGGCTCTGCAGCACCAGGGGCACCACGGGCGCGTCGGCGCGCAGGCAGCGGTCCATGGCCTGGTCCAGCCCCACGCGCATCTCCTCGAACGTCCCGGCGGCGATGTCGAGCGTGCGGGTGTCGCGAAACTGCATCAGCCCCCCGCGGCTTCCCCGCGCGGGGCCCATGGGCGCCAGCCCGGCCACGTCGGCGGGGATGGGGCCCAGGTAGGCAAAGCGGCCGCCCGCCGGCCCGCGGCGCGCGTCCAGCAGCCGGCGCCGCGCCTTGCGCGCGAAGCCGCCCGCCCCCAGCACGTAGTGCGGCAGCGGCAGCACCACCAGGGGGCGCGGCACGGCGGAGACCCGGCGGATGTCCTCGTAGTCGGGGTGGTAGGGGAGCGTGTCCTCCTCCAGCCCGTCGTAGTCGGCGTGAAAGTCGGCCGTCTGGTAGCGGATCCCCCGCCCCACCCCCATCACCACCCGCACCCCCGCGGCCTCCAGGTCCTCCAGCACCCCCGCGGACGGCTGCAGCCCCCAGGAGCCGGCCTTGAACGCGTGGATGGCGAAGTCCGGGCGCTGCGGGCGCAGGAGCTCCGTCAGGCAGGCGATGGATTCGGCGATCATCCGCCGCCGGGCGGGCGCGGGGTGGGCGGCCAGGTTCCACTGCCGGCCCAGGCGAAAGAAGCCGTCCCGGTACTCCGCGCCGTCCCACTGCGGGTGCAGGTGCAGCTGCACGTCGTGGCCGCGGTCCACGAACAGGCGCACGCTGTGCTCCCACAGCTCCGCCTGGGCGGCCAGCCCGCGGTCCCCGTCCGCCGCCCGGGCGCGCATGGCCAGCTGCTGCAGCGTCTCGGCCATGAAGGTGACCTTCATCCCCAGCCGGTCCGCCACCCGCATCAGGAACAGCGCCGGCTGGTACTGCAGGTGGGCCACGTCGCCCACCCCGTTGCCCAGCAGCTCCCAGTCGTCCTCGATCAGCACGATCACGCGTTCGGCCACCCGTCAGACCTCCCCCGGGCCGCCCGCCGTGAGAAAGCCTTCCACCGCGTACGCGATGTCCATCGCCTGCAGCTGCTGCCACAGGGGGATCGGCCACGCGCCCCCCCCGCGGATGGCCTCGCCAAAGGCGCGCAGCTCCTCGGCCTGCCCCTTGTCGGCGCGGCGCAGGGTGACCCCCGGGGCGCGCGACCCCGCCACGGTGAGCGTAAGGTAGTCGTCCAGCGACAGCACCTTGCCGTCGACGAAGATCTCCATCCGCTCCTTGGGATAGTCCTTCGCGCCCATCGCCGTGTAGGTGAGGGTGGCGACGGACCCGTCGGCAAAGGAGAGGGTGGCGACGAAGTTGTCGCGCGCGCCGTAGTAGCCGCCCGTGGGGACGATGGCGTGCGCCGTCACCCGCTCCACCGGCGCGTCCACCAGGCAGGTGAACAGGTCGTAGACGTGGCACGCCTCGCCCACGTTGCGCCCGCCCTCGCCCGGTGCCTGCAGCCAGTGCTCCGGCGGCAGGTAGCCGGCGTTCATCCGGTAGTTGATGATCATGGGCCCGCTGCGCTCCCGCACGATCTCGGCGGCGCGGCGGGCAAAGGGCGAGAACCGCCGGTTGAAGCCGGTGAGCAGCACCGGCGCGCCCTCGCCGGCCTCGGCGTAGAAGGCGCGGATGCGCTCCGTCTCGCCGGCGTCCACCCCCAGCGGCTTCTCGACGAGCACGTGCTTGCCGGCCCGCAGCGCCTGCAGCGTCTGCTCCACGTGCAGGTGGTGCGGCGTGGCCAGGAGCACCGCGTCTACCTGCGGGTCCGCCAGCACCTGGTCATAGTCGGTGGCCGCGTACGCCGCGCCGAACTCCTTTGCCGCCGTGGACGCGTTGTGCCCCGTGCGGCTGACCACCGCCTGCAGGTGGAACAGGTCGCCCAGCGCCGCCAGGTTGGGCAGGTGTATGGCCCGCGCGAACGCCCCCGCGCCCACCAGCGCCACCCCGATGCGCCCCGGCTGCCGCGGCGCGGCGGAGGGGTTGGGGATGGCCCGCGCCGGCGGCCCGCTCTCGGCGGACTGCGGGTACTCCAGCAGCACCATCAGCGGCCTGGCGCCCGGCTGCTCCAGCCGCGCGTACGCCTCCTCCGCGCGGGCTACCGGATAGGTCGCTTCGACCAGGGAGCCGATGCGGACGCGCCCGTCGGCCATCAGCCGCAGGTACTCGCCCAGGTTGCGGTTCTCCGTCCAGCGGACGTACGAGACGGGGTAGTCCAGCCCCTCCTCCTCGTACCGCGCGTCGTAGCGCCCGGGGCCGTAGGAGGTGGAGACCAGGAAGTCCAGCTCCTTGGCGTAGATGTCGGCCCGGTCGATGTCCAGCCCCACGTCGCCCACCAGCACCACGCGCCCCTTGCGGCGGCACATGCGAAAGGCGGTGGAGAGCACCTGGTTCCCCGGCGCCGCGGCGGTGATGATGACCCCGTCGGCGCCGATGCCGCCCGTGAGCCGGGCCACCTCGTCCACCTCGCGGCCGCCGTCGGGCTGCAGCCCCAGCTCCATCCCCAGCTCCCGCGCCTGGCGCACGCGCGCGGGGTCGGTGTCCGTGCCGATGACCCGGCAGCCGTTGGCGCGCAGCAGCTGCGCCGCCAGCTGGCCCAGGATCCCCAGCCCCACCACGACGAAGGTCTCCCCCAGCGTGGGGGTGGCGCGGCGAACGCCCTGCAGGGCGATGGCCCCCAGGGTGACGGTGCTGGCGTGCGCCATGTCCAGCCCGTCGGGGACGGGGACGGTG
>DASQBH010000462.1:0-3031 GCA_035635315.1 Longimicrobium sp. | reverse complement strand
GATGCCGCGGGCGCGCTCGGTGGTCCAGTCGTGCACGCCGTGGATGTCCACGCCGGCGGAAAAGAGGTCGGAGTCGCGGGCCAGCGCCATCGCGGTAAGGAATCCGCCGTACGAGCCGCCGTAGACGCCGACGCGCGCCGGATCCACCTGCGGCAGGCCGCGCAGGTACTCGCCCGCCGCCTTTACGTCCAGGTACTCGCTGGCGCCCTGCGCGCCCGCGTTGGCCGGGCGATGGAAGTCGTGCCCGTACCCGATCCCCAGCCGGTAGTTGATGGAAAGCACCACGTACCCCCTGCTGGCCAGGTACTGGTTGAGGGCGTAGGCGTTGGCGTAGTAGTCCGAGTAGTGCCACCCCAGCAGCATCTGGCGCGGCGGCCCGCCATGGATGTAGACGACGGCCGGCTTCTTCGCCGCGCCCCCCGCCGCCTCGAAGAGCTGGGCGTGCACCTGCACCCCGTCCGCGGCGCGGTAGACCACGGCGCGGGGCGTCACCAGCGCGGCCGTGGGGAACTGCGCGGGGACGCGGTCCTCCGCCAGCAGCCGCGGCTGGCCGCCCGCGGCGGGGAGGACGGCGGGGAGCGGGGGGCGCTGCGCGGTGGCGGAGAGAAAGACGATGCTCTGCCCGTCGCCCGTGGCCACCGGGGTCCACTCCAGCCCGGTGCCCGGCGTGAGCACCTCGGGCGCGGCGCGGTCCACGGGGGCGCGCACCACGTGGCGGCGGTCGATGTCGTCCGCGCCGCCCCCGGCGTTCGCCGAGAACAGCAGGTGCCGCCCGTCGGGGCTCAGGGTGACGTGCTCCGCCATGTAGTCGCCCGGCGTGAGCAGCAGCGCCTGGCCGCCGCCCTCCGGGATGGAGTACAGGTGCGGCCAGCCGTCGTGGTAGGAGAGGAAGGCAATGCGCCCGCCGGCTGCCCAGTGCAGGTTGGTGCCGCCGTGCGTGCTGGGCACCGAGCCCGGCAGCGTGGCGGGGGCCTGCCACACCCGCCGCGCCTCCCCCGTCACCGCGTCGGCCGTCCAGATCCCCCAGGGCGCATGCCGCCGCGCCAGGATGGAGTCCGGCGCCCCGCCCTGCCCCGGTCGCCGCACGAAGGCGATGTGCCGTCCGTCCGGAGACCAGCGCGGGCTCCCGTCGCGCGAGGTGGTGGGCGCGATCCACAGGATCGGCGTGACGCTGTCCTGGTAAACGCCCACGAACGAGTGCGTGCCGCGGCCGGAGACGAACGCGAGCCGGCTTCCGTCCGGCGACCAGCGCAGGTCGCCCATCTCGCCGCGCGCGGAGAAGAGCCGCTTCGCTGGCGACGAGCCGTCGACCGGCGCCACCCACACCTGGCGATCCTTGATGAACGCCACGCGGTCGCTGCGCGGCGACACCGCCGGCTCCGCCGCTCCGCCATCCGCCAGCAGCTTGGGCTCGCCCCCGTCGAACGGGACCGACCAGACGCCCACCGTCGGCGGAACCGGGCTGAACGCCGGGTTCACGGGCACGTAGCTGTCCCAGTTGGCCTGGTCCCCGCCGCGCATGTACACCACCCAGCGCCCGTCCGCCGAGAGCTCCACCCGGCTGAGCTCCTGCCCGTCATCCGCCGTGTAGCGGGTCAGCTGCCGGGCCTGGAACCGCGGCCCCTCGGCCACCCACAGGTTGCGGAGGCCCTGCTCGTTGAAGGCCCACGCGATCCGCGAGCCGGTGGCGGCCGCCGCCAGCTCGTTGGGATAGGGGTAGCTCTTGACCTGCTCCATGGTGAACTGGCCGGCTGCAACGCCCGGCAGCCCGGCCACGAGGCAGAGCGCGGCCACCAGGCGGCGCGCGACGGCGGGGGCGATCGGCATGGCTGGTTTTTCCCGGTGTGGATGGAAGCGGCTGACGCGGCAACATAGGCCGCGGCACAGGCCGCGAAAAGATTCCGGAGGCGGGCATTCGCCGTAACTGGTGCCTTCGATCCGACCGTGTTAGATCATCAGGCCGGCGTAGCAGGGCCGGCGCTGGAGCCGCGCGAAGGCCGCCATGCCGGCCCGGCCGGAAGCCGCGGCTGAAAACACGGAAGCCGGCCCGACACTTCATTCGGCGCTTTCAGCACGCTCACCCGTCACGCCTTCCTCCCCCATGCCGGCTGCCGAACACCTCGAGCTCGTGACAAAGGGAGCGGCGGCGTGGAACCGGTGGAGGGTCGTGCACCCGCACCTGCGTCCCGATCTCTCCGGGGCGGACCTTCGCGGCGCGCGGCTGGCGCACTTCAGGCTTCACCACGTGAACCTGGCGGGGTGCGACCTCACCGGAGCGTCGCTGGCGGGCGCCGACCTGCGGGGTGCCTCGCTGCGCGAAAGCGTGCTCGACCACACCACCCTCACCGGCGCGGACCTGGGTGGCGCCGAGCTGGTGCGCGCCCGCATGACGGGCGCCGTGCTGGCCGGGGCCGTTCTCGTGGGCGCCAATCTCACGGGGGCGGAGTTGCAGGGCGCCGACCTGGACGGGGCCGTCCTCCACGAGACCGTCTTCAACGGCAGCGGGCTTACCGGCGCGCGCAACCTGGATCGCTGCATCCACGAGGGACCCAGCTACCTGGACGCACGCACCTTCGCGCGCTCGCGCGGGCTGCCGGCCGTCTTTCTGCGCGGATGCGGGCTGCCGCAGGCGGAGATCGAGCGCTATCCCCTGTACGAGCCCGGGCTGGACGCGGCCGGCGCCGCCGCGGTCCGGGAGCGCGTCCGCACGGCCGCCGGGGGCGGCAAGGCCTACCCTTCGTGCTTCATCAGCTACAGCAGCCGTGACGACCGGTTTGCCCGCAAGCTGTACGGCGACCTGGTGAACGCGGGGATCTACTGCTGGTGGGCGGCCGAGGACATGCGCATCGGCGACTCCATCTCCGACGTGATCCTTACCGAGATCGGCATGCGCGACAAGCTGCTGCTCGTCCTTTCCGCGCACTCGGTGGAGAGCGCGTGGGTAAAGCGCGAGGTCAGGCGCGCGACCGCCGGAAACCGCGCCGGCGTGCTAGTCCCCATCCGCATCGACGACGCGGTGCTCCGCTCAAGC
>DASQBH010000461.1:0-3233 GCA_035635315.1 Longimicrobium sp. | reverse complement strand
TGCCGGATCCGGCCACGAGCGCGACGGCCACGCCATTCCTCAGCATCTTGCGCCATAAACTGTTATCCGGCATCTTCGCATGACGAGCCGCGGCGCTCCGCTTCCGTCGCGAGGGCATGTCCCCGAGCGACAAACGCGCCGTCCGGCAACCGTAGTATCACGCCACACAAGGAAGCAACGATGCGGAAGATGAAGCTCAACCTCGAAACGCTGGCGGTGGAGTCGTTCCCGACGGCCGGCGCCGCCCACGTAGCCGGCACTGTGGACGCGTACGATGCGCCGACGCCGCCGTTCGACTCGTGCGGCTGCACCACCGGCGCGTCGTACATCGCGAGGTTCTGCCCGCCGCCCTCTACCCGGACCGGCTGCCGCAAGTAGTACGTTGCGGCGGACGTCCGCCGCGAGGTGAGCCGAAGCAAAGGGCCGGCATCCCCAGGGGTGCCGGCCCTTGCCGCATTCACGACGTGCAACGGTTCAGGGCCCCGTTCGGTCGATCGGAAGTGACCTCGGCTGGCGGCTTGCCGCAGGTCATGCCGAATTCTGAAAAAGGATTGGCATACGGAGCAACGGAGAGGGAGCATGATCTCCGTTGCTCCGTTGCTCCGTATGAAACCCGATCTTTGCGGATCTGGTATCAGCCGTCCGCGCGCAGCTGCTCCAGCGCTTCGATCAGGGTGCGCAGCCTGGCGGGGTCGATGCGGCCGAAGCGCTTGCGGATGGCGTTCTCCAGCAGGCCGTCGGTAGAGGCCAGCAGCTCGCGGCCGGCGTCGGTGATGGTCAGGCGCAGGGTGCCGGCCACCAGGTTGCGCGAGCGAAGCGCGTGGATCAATGCGGGAAAGCGCTCGGTGTCGTGGATCATCCGCCGGCGCACCTCGCTGCTGGGGTGCCCCTCCGCGCCCGCGCCGCGCAGAATGCGCAGGATGTTGAAGGTGTCGCCGCGCAGCCCCACCGGCTCCAGCACGGTGTCCGTCCACTGCTCCAGGAAGTGCCCCGTGCGCTGGATGTTCAGCGCCGCCTCCACCTCGATGGAGGCGACGGGCTTGCTGTTCTGCAGCTCCGCGTTGATCTGGCCAGCCATGTGGGGTTTCGGCAGCAGGTAAACGGACGGCCTCGGTTCGGTGGCGGATCATACGTTCCCATCGCCGCGCCGGCAACAACTGTTTCCACCGCCACACGCGCGCGAAGCCGGCGCACGGGGATCCGGATCACGCGCCCCGCGGCGTCGCGCGCCGCGGGGCGGGTCGTACTTCCGGAGGCGTCGCTCACTCCGCGCGGGCGATGCGGTAGACGCGGCCCGTGGTGCCGCTGGGGCCGGCCATGTTCGTGGTCAGCACGTACACCTCGCCGCCCGCGTCCTGGCCAAAGCCGAGCAGATAGTGGTTCAGGCGGCCGCCGGGGTTGGTGGAGACGATCAGCTCCTGCATGGGCCACATCCCGCTCCCCCCCGGCGCGGCGGCGAACAGGGTGCCGTCAGGCGTGGCGAAGGCGCGGCTCCAGTCGCCGAAGATGTACCGGCCACGCAGTTGCCGCACCGCGCTGCCGCGATAGACGTATCCGCCCACCACCACCAGCCCCAGCCCGCCGTTGCTCAGGTGCGGGTACTCGATCACCGGGTCCGTCAGGGGGATCCCCGTGGTCGAGTCCACGGAGGGGCAGGTGGCGGGCGACACGCGGTTGTTCTCGGCGTCGAAGCAGTGCGTCCCCTCCTTTACGTTCCAGCCGTAGTTGCCTCCGCGGCTCACCACGCTGACCTCTTCCCACAACCCCTGCCCCGCGTCACCCACCAGCAGTCCGTTGCTCCCGCCCATGTCGAACGAGAACCGGTACGGGTTGCGGAAGCCGTAGGCGTAGATCTCGTCCAGCCCGGGCCCGCTGCGGAACGGATTGTCGGACGGGATTCCGTACGGCGTGCCGCCGTCCACGTCGATGCGCAGGATGCTGCCCAGCAGGTTCTGGGTGATGTCCTGCCCGTTGCCGCCGCCGTTCTCCGGGTACCAGTCCGGCACGTGGCCCAGCGGCGTGTCGTTGGCGCCGCCGCCGTCACCCAGCGAGATGTACAGGTAGTCGTCGTCGGGGCCAAAGGCGATGGTGCCCCCGTTGTGGTTGAACTGCGGCTTGTCCACCTGCAGCACGATGCGCTCGGAGCCGAGGTCCGCGCGGTTGGCGTTGCCACTCACGCGGAACTCGGCGATCCGCGCCGTGGCGTCGTATCCGGCGGGCGCGCCGGGCCGCAGCGGCGCCGTGTAGTAGACGAAGAAGCGTCCGTTGGTCGAATAGCGCGGATGGAACGCCAGCCCCAGCAGCCCGCGCTCGTCGAAGTTGGGGCGCAGCGTGACCATGCGGCTGCGCACGTCCAGGAACGGCTCCGCCACCAGCGCCCCGGTCGCGTCGATGATGCGGATGAGCCCCGTCTGGTCCACCACGAACAGCCGTCCCGAGAAGTCGGGCGCCTCCATCAGCGCAATGGGCGAGGTGAGCCCCTGCGCCACCAGCTGCAGTGCGACGTTCCGCTCATCCTCAGCAAGCGGCTCCAGCACGCCGGGACCGTCGTCGTCGCACGCCAGCGCACCAACCAGCAGCGGCAGCGCGAGCGCGCGTACGAATCGTGTACCCATCATCCTGCCACCTCCACTCCAGCGATGCACCATGACGCCGCGCCCTGGCAGGCGCGCGGCGCGGGACCCCTGTCCCGGCTCGTGTGTGCCCGTCCTGAACCGCAAGAAACAGGCGGTTGGCGAACCCGGCGCTTACGAAGCGGAGTACCCATCAAGCGCAAGATACACCTGCACTTACGAAGTTCCTCCCATGAACGCGCGTTCCGCTTGCCGACTCCGTGGGTGTTTCGATGCGAGCCACTGTGTGATGTCGCGACAACTCCGGCTGTCTGGTCCGTGCCGTGTGCCTGGAATCCGGATTCGGACCTGAACGCAGCCGGCCCCGCGGCAGTGAAAGCCGCGGGGCCGTTGTCGTTCGTGCCGTCAGCCGCGGACGAGCCGCAGGCCTCATGCGAATTGGCGGACGGGGATATCGCGTCAGCCTGTGAGGATCAGCCGCCTTCACCGTCCCGATCGATTCTAGACCGTTGCGGCCGAGCGCAGTGCATCTTCCATGGCTGTCGACGGCACGGCGCGCGTCTGGATCGCGAGGGTCAGGAAGTCCCAGAAGTTCCAGCCTTCCACGATGCGGCCGTTCTGGAACCGGATGAAGCCTGCGCCATCGAACTCGAAGCGCTC
>DASQBH010000460.1:0-3614 GCA_035635315.1 Longimicrobium sp. | reverse complement strand
GCTGCGCAAGGCCGTGCTCTTTGGGTACTTTCCCGCCACGTCCAGGGAGCCGGGGCGCATGCTGCCGCGCGGCATCGTGTTCACCTGCCTGTCGCACGACGTGATTGCCCACGAGGTGACGCACGCGCTGCTGGACGGCATGTACCGGATGCTGCTGGAGCCCAGCAACCCCGACGTGCTGGCGTTTCACGAGGCGTTTGCCGACATCGTGGCGCTCTTTCAGCACTTTTCCATGCCCGAGGTGCTGAAGAGCCAGATCGCGCGCACCCGCGGCGACCTGGCCTCGCAGAACCTGCTGGGCCAGCTGGCGCAGCAGTTTGGCGAGGCCACGGGCCGGCACGGCGCGCTGCGCGACGCCCTGGGAGAGGTGAACCCCCAGACCAAGCGCTGGGAGCCGCGGATCCCCGATCCCGCCCTGCTGGACACGGTGTTCGAGCCCCACGCGCGCGGCTCCATCCTGGTGGCGGCCGTGTTCGACGCGTTTCTGGCCATGTACCGCTCGCGCATCGCCGACCTGCTGCGCATCGCCACGGCCGGCTCCGGCCAGCTGCCGGCGGGCGAGCTGCAGCCCGACCTGGTGAACCGCCTGGCCGAAGAGGCGGCAAAGAGCGCCGGGCACGTGCTGACCATGTGCATCCGGGCCCTGGACTACTGCCCGCCGGTGGACCTGACCTTTGGCGAGTACCTGCGCGCGCTGATCACGGCCGACTTCGACCTGGTGCGCGACGACGACCTGGGCTACCGCACCGCCTTCATCGAGGCGTTCCGGCGGCGCGGCATCTACCCGCGCGACGTGCGCACCCTCTCCGAAGGCAGCCTGGTGTGGCAGCCGCCCGCCGTCTTTTCGTCCGCCATGCCGGACCTGAGCGAGATGTGCGAGGTGAGGGAGATGCTGCGCGAGTGGACGCTTTCCACCAACCGCGGACTCATCCGCTCGCGGGTGGGCGACGCGCGCAGGCAGTTCAGGGCGCGGCTGCAGGAGCGCCTGAAGCCCGGCGAAGAAAAGGAGCTGGGGCTGAACTTTACCGACCTGGGCCCCGAGCCGCCCCCCACGGCCGCCCGGCTGGGGCGCGCACGGTGGGACGTGAGCGCGGTGCGGCCGGCCCGGCGCGTGGGGCCCGACGGCCAGCTGCGGACCGACCTGGTGGTGGAGCTCACGCAGTCGCGCTGGCAGCCGGTGGAGGGTCCCGGAGCGCTGGCCGGCCAGGGCGGCTTCTGGTTCAGGGGCGGCTGCACCCTGGTGTTCGACCTGGAAAGCGGCGTCGCCCGCTACTGCATCCGCAAGGACATCAACTCCGAGGCGCGGCTGGGCCGGCAGCGCGACTTCCTTACGGGCGGCGCCGTGCCCTCGCTGCAGGCCACCTACTTCGGCACGCTCGAAGCCGGCGGCGAGCCCTTCGCCTTTCTGCACGGCGACCCCGACGGCGCCCAGGAGCTGCCGTGAGCACGCCCGGCGACGGCGTTCGCGTGCGGATGTACCGGCAGGGGCTGGGCGACTGCTTTCTGCTGAGCTTTACGTACGACGGCGGCACGCGCCACGTCCTGGTGGACTGCGGGGTGGTGGGACGCCGCGACGGCGCAGAGCAGATGGCGAAGGTGGCGCGCGACGTGGAAAAAGCCACGGACGGCCGCCTGGACGTGGTGGTCGCCACGCACGCGCACTGGGACCACGTGTCGGGGTTCGCCGACGCCGCGGAGGTGTTCGCCGCGATGGAGATCGGCGAGGTGTGGCTTCCGTCCACCGAAAACCCGGGCAACGAGTCCGGCCGGGCCACGCGCGCGCGCCGGCGCGAGCTGGTGGCGCGGCTGCGAAAGGTCGCCTCTAGCGACGCGGCCCGGACGGCGCTGGGGGAAGGGGGGACCAGCGTCCTGAACCTGTTCGGCGCGTGCGCGGCCGAGGGCGGCGACGCGGGCGCGCACGCCTCGCGGGACGACGAGGAGGCGGCGCTCGCGTTCTTGCGCGACCCGTCGCGCCGGGTGCGCTACCTGGACACCCGCGACGCGCCCCTTGGCCTGCCCGGGCTTGCGGCCGTAAAGGCGTACGTGCTTGGACCCCGCCCGCTCACCTCGCGCCCCGCGGCCGCCGCCGCGCAGGGGGCAATGGATCTGAGCGGCTCGTTCTTCACCGCGGCCGAGAAGGTCCTGGCGCTGGGCGAGGACCCGGCGTGGAAGGAGGTGCTGGAGCGCAACCAGCCGTTCGACCCCAGCCACCGCCTGGCCGTGGTGCCCACCGACACGGTGCCCTCCGCCCCGGCCAAGGCGGCCGAGTTCTTTCAGAGCCGCTACTACGGGCCGGGGCAGAAGTGGCGCCGCATCGACACCGACTGGCTGGGGGTGGCGCGCGGCCTGGCGCTCACGCTGGAAAGCCACACCAACGACGGAAGCCTGGTGCTGGCGTTCGAGCTCCCCGGGAGCGGCAAGGTGCTGCTGTTTCCGGGCGATGCCCGGGTGGCGCCGCCCGCATGGAACGAGCTGCGCTGGGCCGGCACCGGCGGGTCTGCCGCCCCGGCGACCCCCACCGACCTGCTGCGGCGGACGGTGCTGTACAAGGTGCCGCACCACTGCAGCCAGTGGGCGACGCCGGCACCCGCCCTGGCCGCCATGGAATCGCCCGAGCTGGTGGCCCTGGTCTCCACCGACGCGGCCGTGGCCGCGTCCCTGGGCTGGCGCTTTCCGCACCCGCCGCTGGTAGAGGAGCTGCGGCGCAAGACCCGCGGGCGCCTGCTGATCTCGACCGGCGCAGACCCCGTGGTCCCGGACGATCCGCCGGGGTACGGCGCCGCCCCCACGGAGTGGCAGGCCTTCCGCGACGCGGTGCGCCAGACCCCCCTGTACGTGGAGTATTCCCTGCCGGGTTGAGAAACTCCGTGCCCCCACCCTTCCAATTCCACACCCACCTCATCACCAGGAGCAGACAATGAGCGAGACCTCCGAGCCGGACGATACCCCCGGCGCTTCCAACTCGGGCAACACCGGGGCCGGCGGAACGGGCGCAACGGGCACCGGCTCCACCACCACCACGACGACGACCACCGACCCGACGGATACCGGCGGCTCGGCCGGCGCGGGGGCCGGCACCGTCGTGATCCACTCCGAACGGTTTGCGTGGGCACCGTACGCCGTCGGGTTCGCGGTGCTCCTCGGCTACGCCATCTTTCTCAACAGGATGATCGACAGCGTCCGCGTCGACAACCAGACGTTCTGGGACCGGTACCTCTACCTCTTCTCCAGCGTGGAAGCGCTCGCGTTCGCGGCGGCCGGGTTCTTCTTCGGACGCGAGGTGAACCGCGGGCGCGCGCAGGCCGCGGAAAGCCGGGCCAACGCCGAAGCGAACCGCGCGAGCCAGGCGGAGAAGAAGGAGGCCGACGCCAAGGCCAAGGGCGAGGTGCTGGCCGACAGCCTGAAGCAGCTCGCGGACGGGGCAGGCGCGGAGCCGGGCGCCGCACACGGATTTGCTCCGGAAGGATTCGCCCCGCCGGCCGTGGTGCCGGCGCAGCAGGTCCGCGGGCTGGCGAACCTTGCCGACCGCTGGTTCCCGCGCCGATAACCGGCACGACCGTTCCATCCGGGCCGCCGCCCGCGCGCCCGGCCCACCCCCGCCACGAGGGAGCTCC
>DASQBH010000459.1:0-8901 GCA_035635315.1 Longimicrobium sp. | reverse complement strand
CGGGATCCGGGAGGGACAAAGCGAATCCGCCCGCGAGGGAGGTCCTCGCGGGCGGATGCGGATGGGGATCATGCGTGGGCGTTCCCTCGCCTCAGGCGGTCACGTTGGGCCGGGGGGCAGGACCTGCGTCATCACGGCGGCAAAGTGGCACACGCTGCCGGCCAGCACGAACAGGTGCCACACGGCGTGCGCGTACGGCCGGCGGTTGTGGTAGAACACGGTCCCGGCGGTGTAGGCCAGGCCCCCCGCCACCAGCCACGCCAGCGTGGCCCCGGAGAGCCGGTCCAGCATGGGAACGATCGCCACCACCGCCATCCACCCCATCCCCAGGTAGATGGCGGTGGAGACGCGGGGAAAGCGGCCGGTGAAGAAGAGCTTGAAGACCACGCCCGCCACGGCCAGCCCCCACGCCACGCCGAACAGGCTCCACCCCCAGCCGCCACGCAGGCCGATGAGGGTGAACGGGGTGTAGCTGCCGGCGATGAGCAGGTAGATGGCGCAGTGGTCGAACACCTTGAGCCGCGCCTTGACCTCCGGCCGCCTGGCCGCGTGGTACAGCGTGGACGCGGTGTAGAGAAGCACGGCCGTGGCGCTGAAGACGGCGCTGCTCACGATCTCCAGCGCTCCGCCGTACGTGGACGCGGTCCCGATGAGCACCGCGGCGCCGACCAGCGCGGCCACCACGCCGGCGCCGTGCGTCAGCGCGTTGGCCCGCTCCCAGCGGGGGTCTGTGGACTCGTCCATCGTCGTGCCGGTTCGTGCGGTGGAAGCGCTTGCGCCGGGGGCGCGCGCATCCAACGATAACGGCGTTCCATCCGGCGCGACAGGCCGCGCCAGCACTGAGCCGCACTCACATTTCCAGGCCGGGCGATGACCATCATCGAGACCCCGCGGCTGGTGCTGCGCGAGCTGACGGACGCGGACCACGAGGCGCTGCTGGAGATGTACCAGGACCCGCGGATGAACCGCTTTCTCGGCGGCCCTCCCCCGCCCCGCGACGAGTACTGGCGAAAGGTGCGGGAAACCTGGCCGGCGTACTACGCGCGCCACGGCTTCGGGCTCTGGGCGACGGTGCGCAGGGAGGACGGGCGGCTGATGGGGCGGTGCGGGCTGCTTTCGCAGGAGGTGGACGGCGAGCGGCACGTGGAGGTGGCGTACGCGCTGGCCCCGGAGTTCTGGGGCCGCGGCTACGCGACGGAAGCGGCGCGCGCCAGCCGCGACCACGCCTTTCGCACGCTGGACGCGCCGTACGTCATCTCCCTCATCCTCCCCGAGAACACCGCGTCCATCCGGGTGGCGGAGCGGAACGGGATGATGTTCTGGAAGATGGCGGACTTCCGCGGCCATCACCTGCGCGTGTACCGCATCACCCGCGCGAAGTGGGAAAAGCCGGCCGACGGGGCGTGATCGATCGTCCGCATCGCGCGGTCTCAGTGGATGGAACACGGGAACAAAGGATCTCGACACTCGCCGCGGGGTGGGATACTTTGACACGCGGTTCTTTCTCCCACCGATTCGCCGATCCTCCCATGAGAATCCATATCCATCTTCGCCGCGCGGCCACCCTTGCCGCGCTGCTGCCGCTGACGATGGCCGCCGGGTGCATGTCCGCCAACAAGCGCCTGGAGCAGGGCATGAAGCTCGAGGAGCGCGGCCGCCCCGTCGACGCCGCGCGCCGCTACGTCGACGCGCTGCGCCGCGACCCCAGCCTGGCCGACGCCCGCGTGCGCCTGGAGGAGACCGGCCGCCTGGCGGTGGAGCAGTACCTGGCCGCGTCCGCCACCGCCTCTTCCGGCGGCCGGCACGACGACGCGGCCGAGACGCTGCTGGCGCTGGACGCCTTTCGCCGCGACGTGGCGGCGGTGCGCGTGGAGCTGGCGGTGCCGGCGGACTACGCGCAGCACCGCCGCGCCGTGCTGGACGCGGCCATCGACGCCTCCATCGACCAGGGCGCGCAGCTGGCGGAGACCGGGCGGTACGGCGACGCGCTGGGACAGCTGGAGCGCGTGACCCGCTGGCAGCCCTCGGCCGAGCAGCGGCGCGTAGTGGACGAGGCGCGGCTGGACACCTACTCCGGGTGGATGGCCGCCGAGGCCGCCGCCGGGCGCCATCGCGCGGCGTATAACGTGGCGGAGCGCGCCATCTCTTCGCTGGGCCGGCAGTTCCCCGGCATCGAGCGGCTGGTGGAGGCGCAGCAGTACGCGATCGACGAGGGGACGCTGCGGGTGGCCGTGCTCCCCATCGCGGCGTCGCGCGAGGCGGAGCGGGCGCTCCCCGCTTCCTTCCTTCGCGACGTGGAGAACGAGCTGGAGGCCGGCGCCTGGGCCCGTCCCCCGGCGTTCGTGGAGGTGGTGGAGCCGCGCGAGGTGCGCCGCGAGGCCCGGCGATTCGACCTGGACGACCTTGGCTACACCTCCGAGGCCGCGCGCCTGGGCCGCGCCGTGGGCGCCGACCTGGTGGTGATGCTGGAGGTGGACAGCGTGGCCATCACGGAGCCGGACCCCACGCGCGAGCGCCGCGCCGCCCGCACCCGCTCCGGCGCCGACACGGCGTACGTGGTGCGCTCCGGCCGGCGCGAGGGGTGGACGCGGGTGCGGTACGCGGTGGTGTCGGTGGATGACCGGCGCATCGTGACGCGCGACTACGTGGCGCCGGAGGCGTCCCGCGACTTTCGCGAGGCGGAGTACGCGGGCGACTGGCGCCAGCTGCTGCTGGACGACGACGCCCGCCGCCTGTTCGACCCCAGCCGCCGCGACGACGCCCGCGCCAACCTGATGCTGGAGCTGTCGCGCCGCCTGGCCGACGAGCTTTCGCGCGAGGTGTACGAGCAGGTGCTCTCGCAGGTGCGGTAATCCCGCATCCGCGAACACCCTCGTGATTTCCTGAGAGCGTGTTTGAGAAGCAGCCTGAGCGATTGACTTCCTGAGGGAGGCGCCGCTCCCAACTCGCTGCTGCACAAGCAATCGGGCGCCGACCGAAGGATCTCGCCGGCAGAACCGCGGGGCTGGATCTACGCCATGCATCCAGCCCCGCGGCCGCCGAGAGGAGATCCTTCGGTCGCGCGCTGGCTGAGGTGCCAGCGGGGAGTTTCGCGCGGCGCTCCCTCAGGAAGTCAGCTCTCTTTTCCGGGATTCGGTAGATCGACGGCCGTACCCCGGATGCAGCGAAGCCGCGGACCCCGACGGGTCCGCGGCTTCCTTTCGTTCCGATGGATGCCGATCAGGACATTGCCAGCCGCCCACCCTGTCCGCGCGCCAGCTCGCGCTCGCGGATGGTGCCACCGATCCAGGCGTACGGCATCACCGCCAGCAGGTTGTAGACGTTGAACCAGACCGGCGTGTCGTTCCACACCGACATGGTGACGGGGATGCTCATCGCCAGCGCGATGCCGCCCATGATCAGCGCGTGCAGCAGGGGGCGCGACGGAGCCAGGCGCGCGGTGACGTAGCATCCCAGGATACCGAACAGGGCGACGTACGCGCAGATCACCAGGAGCGCCGCCGTGTTGGTGTTGGGCGTGCCCGACGGCGGCACCATGTCGGGCGCCACGCGCGACAGCACGGTGTTGGTGCCGAAGTTCAGCGCGCCGGTAAGGACAAAGCCGACGACGATGGCGAGGATGCTGCGGCCCATGGCGGAGTCTCCGGGGATGATGCTGCGGGAAGAGTGTGCGGAATGCACGAAGAGATGCCGAAGGATGCGCTCATTGTCAAGCTTGCCGTGACGAAGCGAGCGGACACGGGATGGATCGCGGGTGCGCACCCCCTGCGGAGCGGCTGAAGCCGCCGCAACGAAAGCGGAAAGCCCCGCAAACCGCGCGGGGCTTCAACAGAAGGTTGCGCCGGTGCACTCAGGTTGGAATCGGCACGAGCGGTCCGCGCAGGCGGACATTACGTCTTCCCAGCCGCGAATTCATTCGCCCACCGCAGGGCTGGTCCGTCCGGCACCTACCCGCGCGTAATCCGCAGGCGCACGACGTAGCTCTCGGGGTCCGGTGCGCCGGCGGTGGTGGGGACCGGCTGCAGGTCCACCAGCTCGATGATGTAGCCCTCGTGGCTCACGCGGCGCGGCCGCTCGGCGGTGTTCAGATCCACCGAACGCGTGGCCTCGCCGCGCTCCTGCAGGATGAGTCCCACCCGTACGTTCCCCGCGCGGATGCACTGGCCCCCCGTGGGACAGCGCGAGTCTTCCAGCACCGTCCCGAAGCCGACCGCCAGGCGCTCCTCGTCGAAGGTGCGCGTCTGGCCGATCGGAATCTCCACCTGCTGGTTTGCGTCCGTCCCCGGCACCGGGCCGGTGCGGAAGGTGTTGATGCACCCCGCCGCCAGCGGCAGCGCGAGCAGCAGCGCGCCCAGCCTGCGGCGGCGAGGAGATGCGGTCGTGCGCGAACGCGGGTGGTGGGCTCGGTTCATCGTTCCAGGCTCGTAAAAGGTGGTTCGCGTTACGCCGGCGCGCATCCGTCGCAAAATCCCGTCCCTCAGCCCGCGGGATCGCCGGTGCCGCCCGATCGATCCTCCTTGTACGTGATCGTAACCCGGGACAGCACCCGCCGCGCATCGAACTCGAACTCCAGCTCCCACGCGCCCCGCTCGTAGAGCAGGCCCAGCCACTCCGCGTCCTGGTCGATCTCCGCCGCCTGCCCGAAGCGCGCGCGGACCTGGTCGGGCGTGGAGTCCGTCGTCACGTACGTCTCCGAGCCGTCCGCGTCCACCATCCGCAGACGCGCGGGGGCAAATCCCTCGTACGACGCCGCCACGTCCAGCTCGCCAAAGACGTCGCGCGCCTGAAAGACCACGTCCACCCCCATCACCCGTTCGCCGGACACCAGGTAGACGATCCCCATCTCCGGGTAGACGAAGCTCTTGCGGGCGACCGGGCGCGGGTTGGCGGGGCGGCCGAGGACGGCGAGCTCCTTGTACGGCGCGTTGGGGCGGATGCCGTTCACCGCGCCGGTCCGCAGGTCCAGCACCAGCGGCAGCGTGACCCGCTGGCGCCAGTCGGACGTGGGGTCCGCGCCACGGAACAGGTCGAGGACGTGATCGAGCATGGAGCAAACACCGGGGATGGTGAAGAACGACGCGCCAATGTAGATGCCCGTGCGCCGCGGACGCCACACCCGCCGAAACATCAGGCTTTCCCGTCCACCCCGTCCGCCATAGTTTGCCGCGATGGCGCAACCATCCAGCACCACCCTCATCCCGACGCCCATCATGCCTTCGCCGACCAGCCGATCCGCCGCCCGCCCGCGGCGCCGCCTCCTTGCATCCATCGCCGCCCTGCTGCTGCTGCTTCCGCTGGGCGCCGCGGCGCAGGGGAACGCCGAAGAGCAGACGGCGCGCTACTTCGACGCCATCCGCGGCGACTCGGTGGCGCTGGGGATCTTTATCCGCGAGATGCCCAAGGGCGGCGACCTGCACAGCCACCTGTCCGGCGCCGTCTACGCGGAAAGCTACCTGCGCTGGGCGGCGGAGGACGGGCTGTGCGTGAACACGGCGCGGTTCGCCGTCCTGTCGCGAGGCTGCACGCCCAACGACACGCTGCGCCTGGCATCGCAGATCCCCGACACGTCGTCGCTGTACGCGCAGCTGGTGGACTCGATGTCCATGCGCAACTGGGACAGCACGAAGATCAGCGGCCATGACCAGTTCTTCAACGCCTTTCGCCGCATTGGCGCCACGGATCGCCGCGTGGGGGACATGCTTGCGGAAGCCACGACCCGCGCGGCGCTGGGTGGGGTTCGGTACTTGGAGCTGATGATGACGCCGGACGGCGGCGCCGCACGCTCCCTGGGCAGCGACGCCGGGTGGACGGAGGACTTCGGCCGGATGCGCGACACGCTGCTGGCGCTGGGACTTCCCGCCATCGCGCGCACCGCGGCCGCGCGGCTGGACGGTGTGGAGGCGCGCCGCGACACGCTGCTGGGCTGCCTGCCGGGCCACGTGCGCCAGGCCGGCTGCGACGTGGAGGTGCGGTGGCTGTACCAGGTGGCGCGCGGCAACCCGCCGCAGCAGGTGTTCGCGCAGATCCTGCTGGGGTTCCTGATGGCGGACGAGGACCGCAAGGTGGTGGGGCTGAACCTGGTGCAGCCGGAGGACGGCGACACCTCCATGCACTACTATTCCACGCAGATGCGGATAATCCGGTACCTGCGCGGCGTGTACCCGGACGTGCGCGTGACCCTGCACGCGGGCGAGCTGGCGCCGGGGCTGGTGCCGGACGAGGGGCTGCGCTTTCACATCCGCGAGGCCGTGCGGGTGGCCGGCGCGCGCCGCATAGGCCACGGGGTGGACGTGATGCACGAGGACAGCGCGCGGGAGCTGATCGCCCAGATGGCGCGCGAGGGGGTGATGGTGGAGATCGCCCTCACCAGCAACGACGTGATCCTGGGCGTCCGCGGCCCCGCGCACCCGCTGCACGCGTACATGGCCGCCGGCGTACCCGTGGCGCTGGCGACGGACGACGAGGGGGTGGCGCGGTCGGAGATGACGCGGGAGTACCTCAAGGCGGTGCGCGACCAGAACCTGAGCTATCCCGCGCTCAAGACCATGGCGCGCACGTCACTGCAGCACGCGTTCGTGCAGGGCGAGCCGCTGTGGCGCGACCTGAACACGCTGACCCCCGCCCCGGCGTGCGCGCGCTCGGCCGGCGGATGGAACGGCGCCCGCTGCCGCGCCTTCCTGGCCCGCAGCCCCAAAGCGCGGCTGCAGCGCGACCTGGAGCGCCGCTTCGGCTGGTTCGAGACCCGCGCCGCCCAGATGCTGGCGGAGCGGACGGCGCCCGCCTCCACCCCGTTACGCTGAGGCCGGCGGAACGGCGACTGCCGCGGAGCCCGCGGAGCATCCTCCGCGGGCTCGAGAGCCGGTCACGAGTGGCCCGCGAGCAGATTTCCCAGCCGGCGCCAGGGTACGTACGGAGGACGATCCACCGCGCCTCCTTCGAAATGACAGGCCGCGACGTCAGGGGACCCGCGGCCGCCGGTCATCGCATGACAGGCCGGGCAGGCGTGGGAACGGCCCGCGCCCAGCGCTGCGCCGGATACATCAGCGAGGGAGGCCGTTCGTTGCTCCCGGCCACGATGTAGCCGCGTACGGCCAGGGTGGCGGCATCCACCACGGGAGCGCCCGCGGAGCCAGACGCCACGATGGAATCGATGCTGGCCAGGCTGCTCACCTGCCCCACCGGCGCCACCCGCATCGCCACGTCCAGGGCCGTAACGGAACCGGACGAAACGCCCACCCGCTCCCCCGCCGCCACCCCGACCCGCACGGGCAGCGGGGGGTGGATCGGCGCCGCGTCCAGCGCCAGCCCCGGTGCGTTCAGCTCCGCGGGCGCCTCGAAGAACACGGGGCCGAACGGATGCGACGTGTCGCGGCGGACCAGGCGCGCCGGAAGCCTGCGCCCGTCCGTGGTGACGACGGTGCAGGTATCCGTCAGGTGCCCGCCGGAGAACCCTTCCGTCACGATCAGCCGCGGCTGCGAGAGCACGAACCCGGTGCAGATGGCCGGTCCCTCCGCGTCCGCGCCGGGCGCCAGGCCTACCACGGACGCCATCACGTCGTCCAGCGTCCGCTTCTGCACCGCCGCGGGCGCGGGCGCCGCGCTCGCGGCCCTGGTGCGGCGCCTGGGAAGGGTGTCCGCCACTCCCTCCACGTCCAGCGCCTGCGCCAGCGCGGGGAAAAGCTGCTCGAACTTGCAGAGCGGGTCCACCACGCCGCGCACCCGGGGGTTGGCGCGCAGGGCCTTTGCGACCTCGGCGAAGTGAAGGTACCAGATGGTGCTGTCCGGTCCGCCGGCCTTGACCACCAGCTCGCGGATCGGCTTGTCGCTCATGCTGTAGCCGACGATGATGATGTCGCGGCCCCACAGCACCTTCTTGAGCCGCGGGCGGATGTCGTCGACGAACGCCTCCATCTCTTCCGGCGTCCAGGCCATGTACCGGTGGAACAGGTCGCCGTGCAGCTTGATGATCTTTACGCGGGGGCTGGGCTCCTTGAGGATCAGGTCCAGCCGCTCGGGGCGCACGATGCCGTTCACCAGCAGCATGTAGTCCTTGCGCCACAGCCGCGCATCGGCCAGCGCGTCCTCCAGCAGCGGATCGAAGTTGGTGGAGAGCACCAGGTCGAAGTAGTTTTCCGCCAGCAGCGCGGCCAGCGCCCGGTACCCCGGGGTCACCTCGGCCGGGGCCTGCGTCTGCAGAAAGCTGGAGAGGTGGATGTACCGCTCGTCGGCCGAGCGGCCCCGGATGTACTCCACGAACTCGTCGAAGCCGGCGACCCCGGTGAACTCGAAGAGCTGCTTCATGGTGCCGATGCCGGCCTCGAACGAGGCGCCCGCGCCCACCAGCAGCACGGGCGGCCGGTACCCCAGCACGCGGCGCTGCTTGAGGTAGTGCACAAACTCGTCGAACGTCCGTTCCTCCACGGGACCTCGGGCGGGATCTGGGGAAAGAGAGAGACAGGGGGGTGGAAACGGGGGCGGGCGCGTGCTCAGCCGCCCGTCTGCTCCTGGTACCGGCGCTGGATCTCTTCGGGGGAGAGCGGTTCGCCCACGGGGTGGCCCAGCAGCCACTCGTGCCCCCACGGGTCGCGCAGGCGGCACTGGCGCTCGCCGTGTGGCTGGTCCTCGGGGCCAAAGAGGATGACGGCGCCGGCATCTACCGCCCGCCGCGCCAGAACGTCGACGTCGTCCACGTGCAGGTGCACGCGCGTGCCCGTGCCGCCGAACGCCAGCGGGCTGAGGATATTGCCCTCCGGGTGCTCATCGGCTAGCATCACCGTCACCGGCCCGAACCGCAGCTCCGCGTGACCCACGCGGCCGCCCGGCTCCTGCAGGCAAAAGGTCTCCACCGCCCCGAAGACGTGCGTGTAGAAGTCGATCGCATCCGCCCCGCCGCGCACGATG
>DASQBH010000458.1:0-2993 GCA_035635315.1 Longimicrobium sp. | reverse complement strand
GACGGCACGCCCGATCGCGACCTTCCGCCCGAGGCGTCGCTGGCCGTCTACCGGATCGTGCAGGAGGCGCTCTCCAACGTCGTCCGCCACTCCGGCGCCACCCGCGCCGCCGTGCGCGTGGTGCGCGAGCCGGACCGCCTGGTGGTGACGGTGGAGGACGACGGCCACGGCTTCAACGAGCCGGAGGTGCGTGCGGCGGGGCGCGGCCTGGGGCTGTTCGGGATGGGCGAGCGCGCCGCGTACCTGGGCGGCCGCGTGGACGTGCAGAGCGCCCCCGGCACCGGCACCCGCGTCCGCGCCGAGATCCCCCTGCGCGACCCGGCGCTGGGGGAGGACGAGGAGGCCTGACCAGCGGCGCGCTCCGGCGGGCGGCGTGCCCGGGCGTCGTCGGGCGTCGTCGTCGGGCGTCGTCGTCGGGCGGATGAATCCGCGGCTGGAACTGCGGGAAGCCCCGCAAACCCCGCGGGGCTGTGCGCCGACACCCCGGAGTGTCATTCCGAGGGAGCGCCGCACGGCACCGCCGGTACCGCGAAACCATGGCGCGACCGAGGAATCTACCGTCGGATTTCTCGTGATGGGAGCAGCGGATGGTACCGGCGGCCACCAGCCCCGCGCAGTTTGCGGGGCTTCCCGCTTTTCTAGCCGCGGGTTCACCCGCCCGGGACAATTCCCGCCCGGGACAATCCCGGCCTGGCGTTCGACATCGTTCGTATCCGCCTCGCAATCGACATTGTCCGTATCCGCCTGGCGTTCGACATCGTCCGTATCCGCCTCGCGTTCGACATCATCCGTATCCGCCTCGCGATCGACATCGTCCGTATCCGCCTCCTCTCCCCCCTTTCCCGCCGCAGGTTGGAGCGCCGCCGCCGCAGGGTTAGATTTGCGGGACCATGACTTCGACCGTGCAATCCCCCGATCCGGCGCCGGCCCAGGCGCTCGCGGATCGTTCCGAAACCTCCGCGGCGGCACCGCCGCCCGCCGATCCGCCCAAGCCGAAGCTGCGCGAGCAGCTCAAGGTGGGCGAGCTGCGCCAGCTGGTGCCGCGGCTGCGGCCCCACCGCGGCAAGCTGGCCGTCGCCACCGTGATGCTGCTGGGAAGCAGCGCCGCGGGGCTGGTGTTTCCGCGCGTGGTGGGCGGGCTGATGGACTCGGCCTTCCTGGACCGCAGCATGGCCCGGCTGGACCGCACCGCCCTCTTTCTGCTGGGGCTCTTCGCGGTGCAGGCGCTGCTCAACTTTACCCAGGCGTACCTGCTCAGCCTGGCGGGCGAGCGCATCATCGCGCAGCTGCGGATGGACCTGTTCGAGCGTCTGCTCAGCCTGCCCCCCGCCTTTTTTGCCGACCGCCGCACCGGCGAGCTCACCAGCCGCCTGGGCACGGACGTCAGCATGCTGCAGGGCGTGCTCACCCTGCACACCACCGAGCTGTGCCGGCAGGTGCTGATGCTGATCGGCGCGCTGGTGATGCTCACCCTCACCCACGTCAAGCTGACGCTGGTGACGATGGTGATCGTGCCGCTCGTCGTCGGCTCCGCCTTCTTCTTCGGAAAGAAGCTGCGCAAGGCGTCGCAGGGGGTGATGGACCAGGTGGCCGAGGCCAGCGCCATCGCCGAAGAGGCGTTCGCGCAGATCCGCGTGGTGCAGAGCTTCGTGCGCGAGCCGCACGAGCGCACGCGCTACGGCGACCGCATCCGCGAGTCGGTAAAGGTGGCGCTGCGGCGGGCCGTCACGCGGGGCATCTTCTTCAGCGTCATCGGCTTCGTCAGCCTCAGCGCGTCGGTGCTGGTGCTGTGGATCGGCGGGCGGATGGTGGTCTCCGGAGAGCTCACGGCGGGAACGCTGGTCTCCTTCATCCTCTACAGCGCCATGGCGGCCAACTCCGTGGGCTCGCTGGGCGGCCTGTGGAGCGCGTACCAGGAGGCCGTCGGCGCCGCCGGGCGCGTCTTCGAGCTGCTGCGCAGCCGCCCCAACCTGCGCGATCCGGATGCGCCTGCCACGCTTCCCCGCCCCGTGCGCGGCGAGGTGGCGTTCGACGAGGTCTGGTTCCGCTACGAGCCCGCGGACGAGCTCCCCAAGCTGGACTTTCCCCAGCAGTGGGGCGAGGTCAAGCGCGAGGCGCCGCCCGCCCCCACCGCGCCGCCGGACTGGACGCTGCGCGGCATCTCCTTCCGCATCCGCCCGGGTGAGACGGTGGCGCTGGTGGGCCCCTCCGGCGCGGGAAAGACGACCATCGCCGCGCTCATCCCGCGCTTCTGGGACGCGCAGCAGGGGCGCGTGTCGCTGGACGGCATCGACGTGCGCGACCTGCGGCTGGCGGACCTGCGCGACGCCATCGGCCTGGTGCCGCAGGAAACGCTGCTGTTCAGCGGCACCGTGCGCGAGAACATCGCCTACGGGCGCCCCGACGCGCCGCAGGCGGAGGTGGTCGCCGCGGCCAGGGCGGCGCACGCGCACGAGTTCGTGCAGCTGCTGTCGGAGGGGTACGATACCAAGGTGGGCGAGCGCGGCATCAAGCTCTCCGGCGGGCAGCGGCAGCGCATCGCCCTGGCGCGCGCGATCCTCAAGGATCCCGCCGTGCTGGTGCTGGACGAGGCCACCAGCAGCCTGGACGCCGAGAGCGAGGCGCTCATCGAGGACGCGCTGAACGGCCTGCTGGCCAACCGGACGACGCTCATCATCGCCCACCGCCTGTCGACGGTTCGCCGTGCGGACCGGCTGCTGGTGCTGGACGCCGGCCACATCGTGGAGACCGGCACCCACGCCGAACTGATGGCCGCCGGCGGCCTGTACGCGCGCCTGTACGCCCGCCAGTTCCGCGACCACGACCGCGACGACGCCGGCCCCCTGCTGGCCGACGCCCCCGAACCGGAGCCGGAGCCCACGGACAAGGATGGCGACACGGGGCTCGACAAGGACAAGCTGCTGCTGGTGTGAGGATTCGGGTGATCCGGCCTAGAAACTGAACCGGTGATGTTCTCACCGATAACCGGGAGG
>DASQBH010000457.1:0-2535 GCA_035635315.1 Longimicrobium sp. | reverse complement strand
GGCGCGCCAGAATGTCCGACGCGGGACCGTCCACGGGGGCGGGGCCCGTGTGGATGATCATCTCGGTCAGCTGCTGCGGCAGGAACTCCTTGAACTTGGCCACGTTCTGGTCCGTGCCCATGAGCACCAGGTGCTTGGGCGCGTAGCGCGAGACGAAGCGCTCCACCTCGGCGGCAAAGTCCCTGAAGAAGTGGCGCATCTCCTCGAGCTTGTGCTGCTGGAAGCGCTTGTGCGAGTAGCCCCCGGCCTGCACGTGGTGGTTGGTGGTGGGCGACAGCGGGTCGCCGCGGAACTCCAGCTCGTCCAGCAGCGTGCCCAGGTACACGCTCAGGATGCGCACGTGCTCGCGGTCCATCAGGATCACGCCGTAGTGCTCGTAGCTGTTGAGCACCTGCGCCAGGGGCCCGATGACGGGGCGGTCGGCCACCACCATGCGGTTCTGCACGGGGACGGGGAACTGCAGCGCCTCGAACCAGTCGCCGTCCACCTCGGCGTAGATCACCACGCCGCGGTTGTTCTCCTGGAAGTCCGTGTCGATCCACGCCAGCACGCGCTCGAACAGGCTGCCCATCCCGCTCTCGTTCCCGTTTCCGTTGGGCATGGGGCGGTTGCCGTCCAGCTCCTCGAACTGGGCGCGCTTCTGGCCCAGGAACACGTGGTGGGTGCGCTTGTTGTTGCTGTCCACCGACATGTCGAGGAAGAGGGACAGCACGGGCTTGCCGCCGTCCTGCCGCTGGATCAGGCGTTCGAGATCCTGTCTGCTGATCATGGTCTGGCTGGTTGATGGTGGGCACCGCACCGCACGCGGGGACGTCTCCGCGCCAGGGGTTGGGGGAATGCAAGAAAGCTGCCCATTCCGCGCATCCGTTGCGGCTCCCGGCTCATCCCGCACCTTTTGGCCTTTTCATCCCAAGTGGTTGACCTTGATGCACTTACAAAACGCGCTCCCTTCCGCGTCGCCGATCGGGACAGTCCGGATCGGCCGGAGCGCAGGGTACGCGAAGGAGAAGGGAGAGAACGCGGCGGAATTGCCCCTGCGTACTATGATGAAATTGCTTCTGGTGGGGGATTTGCGTTCAAACTGCGGCTCCACAATGCCCCGGTGGGGTATCATGGGATGGGACAAGGCGCCCGCCGCGGATCGTCTGAATCGTTCGGCGAAGAGGGCGGCAGGCGAGAACGAGAGGTGAGATGAGCGACCTGGATTTCAGGACGTACTGGGATAATGCGTTCAGCTGGGAAGACTACCTGAACCGCGAGGTACAGAAGCACGAGGAGATGTGGCGCGGCGTCTACGCCAGGTCCGTGGTGCCCGACTGGGCGCTGGAGCGCGGCGCCGGGATCGGCGGCGACTGGAAGCTGCTGGTGATCAGCGAAGACTGGTGCGGCGACGCGTTCAACACGGTGCCGGTGATGGCCCGCATGGCCGAGGTGCTGCCCAGCGTGCAGATCCGCATCGTAAAGCGCGACGAGAACCTGGAGCTGATGGACGCGTTCCTTACCAGCGGCTCGCGATCCATCCCGCTGGTGATCGTGCTGCGCCCGGACTTCAGCGTCGCGGGGCGCTGGGGACCGCGGCCGCCGGAACTGCAGGAGTTCGTGATGAGCGAAAAGCAGGCGGGGCTGCGCCCCACGGACGAGATCTACCGCGACGTGCGCCGCTGGTACGCAAAGGACCGCGGCGAATCCACCCTTCGCCAGCTGCTGGACATGATGGCGGCCGGCTGACCATCATCATCCATCGACAAGAAAGCCCCCGTGCGGTTCGCCGCGCGGGGGCTTGTCGTCTGCTCGAAGGAGCCGTCACCCGGTTTCGATGACGAACATCACGGGAATCTCCACCCAGACCCGCACCGGCTTTCCATCCACCTCCGCCGGCCGGAACTGGAGGATGCGGATGGCCATGGCCGCCGCGGCCGCGAAGTCCGGATGGGTGGCGTAGACCACGCGCACCGACTCGGGGTCCACCGCGCCCGACCGCAGCACGATGAACCGCAGCGTGGCCGTGCCGCTTACGCCGGAGTCGCGCAGGTGCGGCGGATACACCAGCTGCAGCACGCGCGTCAGGATGCCGCGGTTCATGGCCTGCGGCAGCACGTCCACCGCCGACAGCTCGTACGTGCCCGGATCCGGCGGCGGCACGCGCCCCGTCTGGCCCTGCGCCGGCGCGGCGAGCAGTGCGGCCACCGCCGCGGAAAGCATCCAGCGTCTCATCGTATTCAGCGAAAGGAATTGAGAGCGTGTTCAAGAATCTGGTCTTCAGAAAACCGAGGATTGATTTCCCGAGGGAACGCGCCTCCGGAACTTGAAGTTGCTCAACCGCTTGCGCGCGACCGAAGGATCTCGTCCCGGCGATTGCGGGGCTGGCCACGCGGCACCAATCCAGCCTCCGGGTGCTGCCGGCGAGATCCTTCAGTCGGCGCCAAATTGCTTGCGCAGCAGAGAGTTGGGCGCGGCGCCTCCCTCAGGAAGTCAATCGATCAGGCTGATTCTTGGACACACTCTCAGGCCGGACCTGGCGGCGAGAGATCATAG
>DASQBH010000456.1:0-3041 GCA_035635315.1 Longimicrobium sp. | reverse complement strand
AGCTCAGGTTGCCGAAAACCTTGATCAGCACACCTTTGCTCCATCGCTGCAGGCGCTGACCGTGACGAATCTGGAGAACGAGTCTGCTTCCCCCCGCGCATCGGTAACATCCAGCCGAAGATAGACCTGTCCGTCCTCATGAAAGCTGCCGGTGTACGAGGCGCTGGTGCTTACCAGTTCCCAATCCCTGTACCACTCGTACGTGAACGGCGCCTGGCCCGCCGTGACATTGGCCCTGAAGGTCGCGCTGCTTCCCAGCGGCAGCAGGCTCGGACCGGAGATACTTGTGACCACACGGTCCGTGTACGTGATTCGCATCGTGGCTTCCGGCCCGGGAACCCCGCTCGCCAGGTAGGTCAGCTGGAAGACAGCCTTGTCGGGGCCAAGGTCATCTCTGCCCGCGCCGTAGGACACGTAGAGCGGAGTTATCCATCCCGCACTCTCGTCACTCCGGAACCGCTGGAAGCCGGTGCCGACAATGTCTCCGCTGAAATCCCTTACGTTGAGAAAGGATTCCCGGAATTCCGCGATTCCTGCATCGACAACCGTTGCTCCGGTCTCCAGCTGGGTACCCGATTGAGGGAGAAACACGGGACATTGCTCGGGAAGCGTGTGCTCCAGCCTCAGGCCGTGTCCGCCCCAGTCCGTGGAGTAGGAGGTAGGGCAGCCGTGCAGCAGTTTGCCGTCATCGTCGCAAGCGGTAACGAATACCACGGCCGCTGCGTGCAGCAGAGATCGAGAGATCCGGGTCACCATCATGCCCTCACGTGCCGGAAAGAGTGACTGCCTCGAACGCGACCGGCCGGCCGGGTACGATGCGCACGTGGAGGGTCCCCCCGGTCGCGGAATTCCGTCTGAACCGCTCCGTGGGCTGTACCGCCGCGGGAACCGAGAATTCCCCCCGCAAGCCCACGTATACCTCCCGCACGCGCTGATGCTGCGCGGAACCCCGGGTTCTGGCCGCGACCGGGCGATCCAGTGTCACCTTCCATCGGGCATGGACCGGGTGATAGTCCTCGTCAGGTGCCTGTAGTTCAGGGACGGCCGCCACACGAGCGCCGGTGCTTTCGCTGGCCCGCCGTACGGCCGTTTCGGGCGAGAGCGGCTTGTAGAATCCCTGGCCCAGCCGCACGCCTTCCACGTAGAAGTCGTTCCCGTAGTTCACCGGAAACCGTATGCGACCGCCTTCGATCCAGGCCCCGGTGTTCGCGGCGACCGCTACGATGAGCGCGGGCGTGCCGTCGGCCGACACCAGATAGACCATGTAGTAGGGCCCGTACAAGTTGTGGTACGCCGGGTGAACGTCGCTGGGAAGCGACGCGAACGGGGTTTCGGCATAGTACGCGGGCGACCCCACCCGCAGGCTCTCGAAGTCGATCTCGCGCCCATGCTGCCGCTCCCACGTAACGCGGAACGACGGGCCAAAACGGCGGGCGAACACGAGGGCCAGCTCCTTCGCCTCGTCCGGACTGACCGGCAGGCTGTCGGGTGGAGAGGGAAGCTGGAACGTCGTCTCGGCACTGAGCTGAGAAGCAATCTCCGGCGTCACGTAGCTGCGAATGTCGCCGGCATCCAGCGGTTGGGGAGCGGAGACGGCCTCTCGGTCGCACGCCGGAAGGAAGAGCGCCGCGGCTACGAAACTCGTACGGAGAAAGTGAGAGAGGAATCGGAGCACGGGCTGGTTGCGGGGAGTTGGCTTGCCACCGCACATGGGAGCCTCCGAGGCCGAGAAGCAGGACTGCGGCACACGTCGCTTCGGCCCGCAAGCAGGGTGCCAAAGTGTCTCGAAACGTGCGCAACAAAGGGCAGGGGAGAGCCGTTCTGCCTCGCGGCTCAATCCAGCGGCCGTTGCTGACCTGCCATCAAAGAAAGACTTCTGACCCGTCCACGTTGCCGTACATATGGCATCGCGGTATCCTCACGCACCACAAAGGCTTGGGCCCGTACCCTGCAAAACACGAACACCATGCGACTTTCGACTCTGATCACCACCGCACTGGCGGTTTTGACACTGGCGGCGTGCGCTCCGCCCGCCCCGGCGACCGGCGCGCCCCCGGCGGAGGGGAACGCCGCCGGCGCGCAGCAGACGTGGGAGGCGCGCCGCCCGGCCGCGTACGCCTACGACCTGACGATCGCGTGCTTCTGCATCCATCGCGGCGAGTACGCGGTGGAGGTGCGGAACGGCCGGATCACCTCGGTGCGCGACAGGACGACGGGTGCGCCCTCGCCCGAGTCGCGGGTGGAGTGGATCGTCACCGTGGACCGGTTGTTCGAGTTGATCCGGCAGGCATCGCAGGCCGGCACGCCCGTCCGCGCCGCCTATCATCCGGAGCTCGGCTATCCCACCGAGGCGGAGATCGGCATGCTGGCGGATGACAGCGGCACGCTCTACACCATCCAGAACCTGCGGCCGCTCTGAGACTCTGTAGAACGAGACGGACTGTCATTCCGAGGCCCGGCCACGCTGGCACTTGCCTCTCGCCGGAAAGGTTGCAGGGCCGAGGAATCTGGCGTCGGATCGCGTGAGGCCGGACGCGGTAGCCGCTCCGCACATTCGGTGGCTCAACCGCCAGACAGGGCCAGTGAGGGTGTCGAGACAGGCCACGAGACACCGGAGAGTAGATTTCTCAGTCGCGCGCCAGGGTCTGTCGTAAGAAACGGCTTTGTGCGGCGCTCCTTCGAAATGACATTATCGCGCGCTATTTCTGGAATCCGAGGGTGAATCTGGATCGAGCTCGATAGACGGACGAAGGCCCGCGGAGCGAGTCCGCGGGCCTTCGGCCTTCGTGTGGATGGCGCCGGCGTCAGGCCATCGCATTGCCGGTGTTGTACTCGCCGGCGGGGCGGGCGCGCATGCCGCCGCCGATGTGGGGCGGGGATAGGCGCGGCGAGCCGCCGGGGGGTAGATTGCCGCGGACAGATCGACGAACGAGGATGGGGAGCCGATGCCGGGAAAGAGGCTGGTGCATGCGGTGGTGCCGGGCGTCCACCGCATCGATCTGGGGATCGTGAATGCCTACCTGCTGGATGCGGAGGACGGG
>DASQBH010000455.1:0-5111 GCA_035635315.1 Longimicrobium sp. | reverse complement strand
CACCCGTCAGCTCGTCCAGCTCGGGGCCGGAGCCGATGAGGGGCAGCTCGGCGCAGCCCGCGGTGAGGGTGGCCAGCACCAGGCAGGCCAGGCGCTTGATCGGCATCAGAAGACCTTCGTTGGGGCTCGTACGGCGTCTCGTCGCAGCTACAAGCGCGCGATCCGCCTCCTTTGTGACGCCATGGATACTGTCGGTTGCGCGCCTTCTGCGCCAGCCACGACACGACGTTCTTGCGCCGGGAGCATACCCCTTGCAGATTTTCAGAACTTCTGACATTCTGCGGGAGCAGCGCCGATGAGCCGGGATTCCATCAGGGTAGGCAAGCGGGGAGCGGTGGTGCTTCCCGCAAAGCTCCGGCGCCAGTTCGGAATGGAGGAAGGAGCCATGATCATCGCGGAGGCGGTGGACGACGGGATCCTGCTGCGCCCGGCCGTGGTGCTCCCCGTGGAGCGCTACACCGACGCGCGCAAGGCCGAGTTCCTGCTCAACAACGCCACCGGCCCCGACGACTACGCATGGGCCCGCGACGAGGTGCGGCGGATGGGGCTGGACCCCGACGCCATTGCGCACGACGCGCCGCCGCACTGACGCGTGCACGTCCTGTTTCTGGACGCGAACGTTCTCTTTTCCGCCGCATACCGGGATGAATCGCCGCTCCGGGCGTGCTGGACGCTCCCGGAGACGGAGCTGGTCACCTCGGACTACGCGCTGGAGGAGGCGCGCCGCAACCTCTCCGGCATCGACCAGCGGCGCCGGCTGGAGGAGTTGGAGCGCGGCGTGCGCCTGATCCGGGAAAGCGGCTCGTGGGCGCTGCCGCCGGACGTGCTCCTCCCCGAAAAGGACCGGCCCATCCTTTCCGCCGCCCTCGTAAGCGGCGCCACGCACCTGATCACGGGCGACCAGACGCACTTCGGCCCGTGGTACGGCAGGCAGATCGGCGGCGTCACCATCCTCCGCCCCGCCGCCTACCTGCAGTCCCGCGCCGACGATTCCACAGAAACAGATTGAGGGTACAGAGGAACAGACAAAGGCCAGAGGAACAGAGAAAAACCAGTTTCCTCTGTTCCTCCGGCTTTTGTCTGTTCCTCTGTACCTTTCGCCGTTGCCTTCCCTGCGTTACGGCGATCCCAGCTCAATCACGCGTCCGCGCGCCAGGTCGTCCGCGGCGACCTCGACCGGCGCGGCGGGGCCGATGCGCACGCGGACGCTGGAGACGGAGGGAGGCAGGAGCACGCGGTAGCTGGCGGTGGAGCCCGGCGCGTTGAGGATGCGGATGCCGCTCTCCGACACCAGCGGCGTCTCCGTCGCACCGCCGACGACCTCGGCGGATCCCTCCCCGCCCTCCGCGCGGCCCAGCGTCAGCGTCCCCGCCGCCTGGCTCTCCGAGACGACGAGCACGAAGCGGCCGGGCGACGGCGTAAAGAAGACCGTCGCCCCGCTCGCCGGCTCTTCCGCGGGCGCGGGCGTCGTTTGCACGGGCGCTACGGTGGGAGCCGCGGCATCGTCGTCCGCGCCGAAGATCCCGCGCACCTCGCTCCACGCGGCGCCCAGACGATCAACGACCCACGCCCGCAGCGGCGCCACGGTGGCAAAGGGGACGATCACCACCAGCGCGATCATCGCCGCGCGCGCCCAGGCGGACCGCGTCCAGCCCGCGCGCCGGGATGCCGGCGAGGTGATGGGGATGACGGGCGCCGCCTCGGGCAGCCGCGGAAAGACGAAGTCCTCCGGCAGCTCCACGTCCGCCAGCAGGCGCGAGAGGTTGGAGGTGCGCAGCCGCAGCGTCTGCAGCCGCTGGGCGCAGTCGTCGCAGCGCGCCACGTGCAGCAGGCGCGCGTCGCGCTCCATGGGGGCGAGCTCGCCGTCCACCAGCGCCAGCAGATCGGTGTCTTCCAGGTGCACGGGGCCCGCGGCCGGGTTGCTCACACGTCCTCCTTGTCCAGCTCCAGGCGCCCCGCCAGCCTGGCGAGCGCGCGGCTGATCAGCGTTCCCACGGAGCCGGTGGTGGTGCCCACGGCTTCGGCGATCTCCTTCTGCGCGAATCCCTCTTCCCTCATCAGCAGCGCCATCCGCTCCTTTTCGCTGAGCGTGAGCAGCGCCTCCTGCACGGCCCCGCGGCGCAGGGCACTCTGCAGCGCCTCGTCCGGCGTGGGCGGCGGGTCCGCGTGCGGGGCCCGGCCCGGCGCCTTCATCAGCAGCGTGCGGCGGCGGGTGGCCGTGCGCGACGACTCGTTGGCCAGGTTCGTCGCCACCTTGAACAGCCACGCCCGCGGGTTCTCCATGGGCCGCGGAGGCTGCTGCATCAGCCGCACGAACGCCTCCTGCGCCGCGTCGGCCGCCCGGTCCGCGTCGCCCGTAAAGCGGAACAGGTAGCGCGAGAGCGTGCGGTAGTTGTCCTGGTACAGCCGCGCGACGTCCATCTAGAACCGCGCGCGAAAGCCGATGAGGGGAAACCGGGGGATCCCCCGCTCGAAGTGGTCGGTGACCCGCTCGGGGGGCGAGCACCCCTGGCTGATCTCCGCGCAGCTCACGCTGCCGCTGTAGCGCGCCGCGTTGGGCCGTCCCAGCGCGTTGCGCAGCTGCAGGTACACGCCCAGGTCCCAGCGGCGAAAGCGGCGCGTCCAGTCCAGCAGCAGGTCCAGCCCCAGGTACTCCGGCGTGCGTCCCTCGCCCGGCGGACCCGTGCGGATGTTCTCCACCAGCACCCCGTCCTCGTTGATCACCGTCTCCGACGAAAAGCGCCGCGTGAACGACGCGCCCGTCGCGGCCGTGAGCGCCGCGCCCACCCGCAGCGAGGGGAGCGCGCGCACCATGGTGGTCAGGTCCACGGTGTGCCGCCGGTCCTCCGGCGCGGGCCAGCGGTAGCCGTCCGCCCGCAGCTCCGACCGGGCCAGCGTGTAGCCGCCGGACACCGTCCACCGCCCCACCAGCCGCCGGACGGAGACTTCCATCCCCCGCGCGTCGTTGGTCGCCACGGCAAAGAGCGGCTCGCCCGCGGTCAGCCCCGGCTCCGGGCGCGGAACGGCGACGCCGGCGGAGCGGCGGGCGTAGACGTCCAGGTCCGCGATCCACCCGTCGCCGAACCACGCCTCCACGCCGGCGGTGGCCACGTCGCTGCGGACGGCGGGGACCCGCTCGCCCGCCAGCAGCCAGAGGTAGCTGGCCTGGAACGACCCGATCTCCAGCCCGCCGGAAAGGAGCGCCTGCGTGTACTGCCAGCTGCGTCCCACGCCGGCGGAAAGGGTGATGCCGTCGGCCACCTCCACCCGACCGGAGAGCCGGGGCGCCAGCCGCACCGCCCCCCCGCCGTGCACCGCGCTGCCGCCCTCGATCCGCATCCCCGCCAGCAGCGTCGTCCGCGGCAGGGGGCTCCAGCGGCGCTCCGCCCACGCCGCGCCGGTCGCCAGCGCGCGCGAGGGGGAAAAGAGCGGCCGGTCCTCCGCGAGCGGGTTGGGCACCGGCGAGGGGCCTTCGTAGCCGGCGGCCAGCCGCGCCAGCTCCCATCCCCCGCTCCACCCGCCGCGCGGCTCCACCTCGCCCCCGAGCGCCAGGTGCGACACGCGGTTGCGGCTGGCGGGCAGCGGGGTGAAGCCCTCCTCCGGCAGCGGGCGCACGCGGGCCCCGTAGCGGCTCAGCGAGACGGTGTGCCGCGTTCGCCACCCCGCCAGCGGCGCGGCCAGCGTCACCCGGCCGGCCGTGTTTCCCCACCGGGCATCGACCCGCTCCACGAAGTCGGCCACGTCGTCGCGGATGTGGTCGTCCTCCAGCAGCCCGCTGGCCTCCAGCGCGGCAGACTCGCCCAGGCGCAGGTCCACCCGCGCGGCCACGTCGGAAAAGGCGTACGGAATCCCCGCCTCCTCCCCACCCGTGGCCAGGCTGACGCCGGCGGCCAGCGCGTCCAGGTAGGTGCGGCGCCCGGCCACCATCCACCCCCCGCGCCCGTCCATCACCCGCTGGTCCAGCGCCAGCCCGGTGCTCACCACGGAAAGGTCGGCCACGCCGTTGATCCGCCCTTCCCCGGTCGCGCGGCGGGTGCGCAGGTCCAGCACCCCCGCCGACGCGCCGCCCAGCGAGGTGGGGAGCACGCCGGGGTGCAGCCACGCGGCGCCGACGGCGTTGGGGCTCACGCCGCTGAACGCGCCCACGCCGTGCAGCGGGTTGAAGAGCGGCACGCCGTCGAAGAAGACGCGCGTCTGGTCCCAGGGCGCGCCGCGGGTCCACAGCTCCGCCGTGTAGTCGTCGCGGGTGGAGACGCCGGGGATCCGCTGCAGGGCGCGAAAGACGTCCGCCTCGCCCAACGTCACCGCCTCCAGCACGTCCGCCTGCGAGAGCGAGTGCACGTCGGTGGACACGTGCTCCCGCAGCCGCAGCCGCTCCGCCGCCAGCCGCGCCTCGCCTGCATCGTCTGCGTCCGCGGCCCGGCCCGCGCGCCCGAACGGCTGCGGCGCCTCGCCCTCCGCCCGGATCGGCGCGAGGGCGATCGGCTGCACCGTCAGGCTCACCGAGACGCGCGAGTCCGCCGATCCGCGCAGCTCCACGCCCAGCGTGCTGCCGCGGTAGCCCACGCGGCTCACGTGCAGCCGGTAGCGCCCGGCGGGAAGTCCGGTGAAGCGGTAGCCGCCGTCCTCGCCCGAGACCGCCACCCGCGCGCCGGGGATGAACGCGGCGGCGTCACCGGGGATGGCGCCCCCCGCGTCGGGGATGAGCACCACGCGGGCGCCGGGGATGGGCTGCCCGCGCTGCGCGTCGAGGATGGAGCCGGAGACGGTTCCCTCCGCCGGCTGCGCGGCCGCGGGCGCCGCCAGCAGAAGCGCCAGCACCGCGATCCATCTTTCGATTCTCACCTTCAACGCCCGCCGGAACACCGCATTCTCCTCCTGCGCCGCGGCGGCACCGCGCCCCCGCTCTGAACCATGGGATGCGCGAGCCGCCGCGTTTCTGTCAGTCCGCGCGCGCAGGAGCGAAAACCGTGCAGCGGCGGAATGGGAAGGGCTCCGCACCTCACACGACGTCCACACCAGCGAATGACTTCCTGAGGGAGGCGCCGCGTTGATCCTGGCCCAGAGACGAGGCAAGGGCGCCGACCGAAGGATCCCGCCGGCACAACCGC
>DASQBH010000454.1:0-3012 GCA_035635315.1 Longimicrobium sp. | reverse complement strand
GGGTTCAGCTGGATGCGCCCGTCGCCGAAACGCAGGCCGATGACGGCGGAGTCGTCGTACGCCGTGAGCGCGTCGGCAAAGCTGCGGCCGGCCAGCGCCGGCTCGTGCTTGAAGTAGATCTCGTCGCCGCCAAAGTCCAGCAGCTCCGTGTAGGCCACGGAAAGGCCGGACTGCCGGCACGTCTGCGCCGTCACCCGCGCGATCAGCTCGCCGGCCAGCACCAGCTGCACCTCGTCGCGCCCCACCATCCGCGCCACGTCAAAGTTCTTCTTTTCCCGCAGCGACGCCACGATGTGGTACCGGTGCGTCTCGGGCCGCGCCGGCGCGTTGGTCAGCGCCAGGATCACCTTGATGACGTGCGGATCGGGATCGTCCATCTCCGGCGCCAGGATGATAACGGAGCGCGCCGCCTCCGGGTTCACGATCTCCAGGTCCGCCGGGTCGATGGGCGAGCCGTTGCGGACGACGATGCGCGTGCGGCCGGAGTCGGGGATGCGGGCGGCGATCTCGTCCTGCATTTCCACCGCGTCTTTTTCCGCCAGGATGGCGACGCAGGGGCGGCGCTGGTTCTGGTTGGCCTCGATGAGCTCGGAAAGGACGGTAAAGATCTGCGGCGACCAGCCGAGGATGACCGTGTGGTTCTTCTCGGCGACGAACGAGCGGCCCTTGCGCAGCTCGTCCAGCTTGGCCTCGATCCCCGTGGTCAGAATGCCGATGAGCGTGCTGACGATGAAGATGCCGGCCAGGGTGATGAGCAGCATCACCAGCAGAAAGGTCCAGCTCCCTTCGTCGCCGCCCATGGTGCCGGCGTCCAGCGTGCGCATGAGCCCCGCCCACGCCACCTGCACGAATCCGCGCCTGTCCGGATCCAGCCCCAGCGCCACCACCACGCCCGAAAGCACGGCGATCACCAGCACCGAGATCAGGAACAGCCACGCGATCAGCGCGACGGGCCCCCGGGACATGGTGTTGTCGAACCAGTAGCGAAGCCGGTCGCGGCGGCTGATGGTGTGGTGCATGGCTGGATTCGGCGGGAGGGATGTGGAGGCGCCGGGCGTGGGATGCGCCGGCGGGAGTGGGGCCGGAACTGCGGGTGGGGTAATTTCTGATTTCGGCGGAGCTACGTCAATAACGGACGACATTGAAGCAGAGCGGAAAGTGGGAAGTCACGCATCAACCTGCAGCGCTCGGGACTGTGCGAAAAGAGAGTCTTCTCACTCCGACCATAACGTGCTCCCTATCTGAGACAACTGAGTCGCATACTCATACTCCCTGGCAATCGACGCGACCACCTCGACAAAGGCTTCAGGATCGAGTTCGCTGGCGAGCACGTTCTTTGTCGCCTTGATGAAATACCGGTTCTCGTTTACCAGAAATGCCCATGCGGCGTATCCCGTCGTAGAATTCCGCAGCAACAGATGATACCCGACCTCCTCCACCACGTCGGCGTCGTGTGGTAGCTCTTTAGCGACGGAGAAAAATTCGATCAGCAAATCGCCATTGGGTAGGTTTTCGCGGGGGGCTATGTACACCATCACCAAGGTGTTGGGGCCTTGAAACACCACACACGCGCGACTCTCCTCATCACGAACGAGTTTAACACCACAACCAGCTGCGACCTGATCGATAAATTGCGGAAAGTTCATGCGTACCTCCCCAGAGGTGGACTATATCTCGCCCGAGAACTGTATCAGCAGAGGCTACTTACGCCATTGCGGAAATGCTTTCAACGGCTTGATGACAGGGCTCCCGTCCGCGGCACTCAACTCGCGCAAAAATGAGCATTCTCCCGCGATGGCTCCGATACATCGCCTGAATCTCTGCTGATCGAGATGACGGACAGGGATTCGTGAGAGTACTCGCAGGGTATGGTGCCCGTTCAGATCGGTCCCGTACGCCCACAATGCAGTAATAGTTACTGAGTTCCTTTCCAAGAACTCGCGGGCATACGACTGCACGGCCCACTGCGGTAAATTGCCCAGATTTATACCACTCCACATAAATTCTATCATACCCTCTTCGCCCGAGGATGAATCACGTCGGTGAACATAGATTTGCTCTGCGCCGTGAGGGGTAGGAACGGAGAGGAACACCAAATCTTCCTTGATTGCCTGTACTCCAAGATTATCCAAGGTAGCTAGTGATGCAATTCGTGAGCGGAATTCTGTGTTCATCATAGAAACACCCTCATTTACGGGGATTTTGACCAGCACCAAATGCCTAACCGCTCCGGGGTGATATCGCAAGGAAACTCACGTAGTTACCGAATCGATCGACAGAGAACGGATATAGAGCAACGTCATTCAAGAGCGATGCAGACGTAAGGTTGGCTGTAGCCATAGCAGCTATCCTCCCACATGCGCCGCGAACAGCCGCTCCAGTTCCGCGGCGGGATCCTCCGTCAACCCGCTGTGGACGCGGCCGCTCTGCAGGACGTCGGAGCGAGGGGCGGTGAGCCAGTGGAAGCGCTCGGAGGTGGGGAGCAGGGCGACGGGGCCGGCATCCGGCTCGCCTTCGGCGACGGCGCGGAGGCCGTCCAGGTAGCGGCAGAGCAGCTCGACGTCCACGCCCGGGGCGCGGGCGGAGAGCTCGGCAGGGTCGGTGAGCACGCGGATGCCGATGAACTGGGCGGTGCGCGCGTGCAGGATCACGCCGACAGGCACGGCGGTGCCCAGGTGCGGGTGCGGCACCACGCACAGCACGGCGAAGCTGTAGGCGATCCACTTTGGGGCCGTCGGCGCGTCGCTCATCGGCGGCTGTGCAGGCGGCGGGGCGGCTCGCTGGCGGCCTTCGACTTCGCCGCCGTCGCCTCGGCCACGAAGGCGCGCGGGGACTGGATGCGCGTCAGCAGGTAGCCCAGGTAGCGCTCGCGGGCAGCCTGCGGCGTCGCGAAGTCGGCGGCGACGGCGGGATCGGAGAGCAGCGCATCGGGGAGACGGGCGACGATCTCCGCCAGCACGGATTCCGTCAGCAGCGCGGAAATCTCGGCGTCCGCCGCATCCAGGTCGCCGC
>DASQBH010000453.1:0-2348 GCA_035635315.1 Longimicrobium sp. | reverse complement strand
AGACCACGCATCGGCTCTGCGCGCCGCGACCGATGCCGGATTCCGGCGTATCATCGTCGAGAAGCCGTGCGCCGCCAACACCGCCGACGTCGACGAGATGCGGCGGATCGCCGACCGGACGGGCGCCAGCATCGGCGTGATCAATCCGTATCTGTACAGCCGCTCCGTCGCCAGCTGCAAGGACAAGATCCTCCAGGTAGGCCAGCAGCCCCACTACCTGGAATTCGAGATGTCGAAGCCGCGGATCACTCCGACGCTGGCCGGGCGCTCGAGGCCGGAATCCGTCATGGACGTCGAGCTGCCACACCAGATCGCCGCGGCGCTGCACCTTACCGAGGCGTCGCGATACAGGCTTCTTCGCGCCGAAGTGCGGCACATGCACTATCGGGAGACGGATGACGATGTGTGCCAGGTCGTCCGGAACATGGGAGTCGGCATCATTGTCCTGGAGCTGGACCAGTGCATTGCGGTCCTCATCTCCTCTCTCGATGCGCTTACACGCACGCGGGTGTTGAAGCTGCGCTTTCCCAACAGTGAACACATCGAAGCGTTCCTGCCGGTTACGGGAGACGACCATACCAGCGTGGTCATGGAGTACTCCGGCCGCAACAGCGATGGGTCCACCGAGCAGACACGGGTCGCAAAGCTGCCCGACGACATGCTTGCACGGTGCCTGTACGACACGTACTCGCGGTTTGCCACCGATTCTCCGCAGCTCAGCGATCTTGCCTTCAACCGGAAGGTGATCGACGTGATGGACAAGGCAAAGACGTTCGCACGGATTAGAAGGTAGGGGCAGGGGGGGACGGGTCCCGGGGGTAAACGGGCCCGGTTCTACGCCTGCTCCGGCTCGTGTGGCCAGGCGGGTCGGGTGCTTTCGAGCATCCGGGCGCCAGGCCATTTTTACGCTCCCCGGCCGAACGACCTGGCCGCCGACTTGAACCGGCTCATCGCCATCTGCGGCTGAACAACGAATGGACGAAGCACCGACCAGGGATTCCTCCGTGATCGCGGGACGGCTCGAAGCGCTTGCATCCGCGCTGCGCGGCGGTGCGAATCCGTTCCTTCATGACCCGGAGATGCTGGACCTTCTGTACGGCATCAATGGCTTTGGAATGAACTGGCTGGCCGCCGAGACCGGCCTTCCCGGCGTGCGGGAGGTGATTCTCGACCTGCTTTACGACGCGGTGAGCTCGCGGACGGACGGGCCCGGTATCCTGCTCACTCTCGGTCAGGTCCTGAGATCGGACATCCACCTGACGTCGTGGCTGAATACTGAAAAGCAGCGCTTGCGTCACCGGCTGGTCGACTTGCTCGGACGCGTGTGCCGTGAGAACGCCGGTACGGCGATGGGTGAGGCTGCCGTTGGAGAGATCGTGCGCACGATCGTTTCCGATTCGTGCATGGTCACTCTCGACGTGCGTGGGCAGTGCCTGGATTGCCTTGTCGAGTGTCTCGGTGAGCTTCCGTCATTGGACATCGAGCCCCACCTGGAAGTCGTTGAAGAGGCCGTGACACGATTCCGCCCCTGTCATGAGCGTGCTCTGGCATTGCAGGTGATGGATACGCACGACACGATCGACCCTCACACCGACCTGCCGGACCGTCCGCTCCTGGAAGTTCTCGAGCGTGCCGCGAGTGTGAAGGCACAGGAACGGGCCTTCGTTTTCGGAGCCAGGCTTGCCGATGCCGTTCTCGACGTCCGGCCCGGTGAACGCGCACAGTCGATCTCCGCACGCGCCCGGGAAGGCCGTGCGGCACTGGCCGCGCTGCGGGCCGGTGTCCTCTCCTCGGCCGAGTTCGAAGCGTTCATCCAGGCGCGTCTTCCGAGCCGGGCCAGCGATCTCGGCGATTACGTGGTCAACCGTCACCAGGTGCTCGTCGACGGCCTGACCATCCAGGAGCTGTTCCGGTGGCTGATCGCCGCGCCTGAGAATTCATCCAGCGATCGTGTCGCGCGCCGCACGATCACGGCCTTCTTCAGGCAGGTGCTCGGCATGGGGCAGGCCGCGAACGCAGGGCTGGACGCGAGGCCATTCTTCATCGACCATGGGTACGGCCCGGATGGGAACCAGCTCGACTGGCCGAGCTACGTGTTCCTGCCGGCGGGCACCATCTGGGGCAAGGGTGCGGGGGTGGACCTTTCCTGTGGTGTGGCGATTGGCGGTGGGGTCGATCTGGCCGCCGGCCGGGGCCGCGACGCCGCGTACATCGGGGGAAGCTGGTCGGCCACGCTGTACCATGGCCATTCGCACGTGGGCGGCAAGGACGGGTCGCAGGGGGCGGAGTCGAGAGACCGCATCGTCCACTACGGGCTCACGGTCGAAGACGGAGCGAGACTTCCCTGG
>DASQBH010000452.1:0-7941 GCA_035635315.1 Longimicrobium sp. | reverse complement strand
AGACGATCCCGTCGGGAACGTTCTGGCTGTCGGCAATTGTCCAGCGCAGCTCCTCGCGTTGTGCCGTCCGCAGCGCGGCGGCGGTTGCGCCGGGATGCCGTGCCCGCAGCCGCGCCAGGGGGTCCGCGGCGGCCGCGGCGTACCAGCCGAACACCTCATACCGGGTCCCCGTCATGGAGCCGGTGAACGGGTCGTGCAGGCCGAATACGCCGCGGCAGCTGGGGTAGAACGCGGCGAAAGCGGGGTCGCCGTGGCCGACGGCCGTCAGCTGCGGCAGGTACGCGGCGCCCAGGGGGGGCGTGGCCGACCACGACGCCAGCGGGACGGTGCGGCCGCAGTAGCGAAAGGGCGGGTCGGTGCGGTGGCCGGGGGTGACGGGAAAGACGATGGCGTCGGGCGCGGTGCCCACGCCGGGCGGGTGCAGGTAGTCGCTTTCCACCACCCACTGCGCCTGGATAGAGCCGCTGGGGGCGAAGCGGGTCACCATCCAGCGGTTGGGGACGGGCGCAAACTCGCCGTCCACCGCGCGGGTCAGCGCGTCCGGCAGCGACCAGTGCAGGTGCACGCCGGCCGGCAGGCGCAGGTATTGGTTCTGGAACGGCTGCGAGGCGATGGCCTCGGCCAGGTACGGCGTATCCGGGTTCAGGTCGCGCGTGCCGCTGGACCAGGGAAGGCGTGTAAAGTCGGCGGGGGAAGATGCCACCGTGCGCGGCTCCGTGAGCTGGAGCGCGTCCAGGTGGATGGGGACGAGAAGGGTGTCGGGCATCGCGCCTCGGGGGGAAGCGGTGCTCCGGAGGTCGGTTCGCTTGCAGGCGCGGCGGGAGGCGCGGGCAAAGGAAGGGTCCGACAGGCGGGGCGATGAATGGCCGCGTCCGGCACGTACGCCGGCGCGTTCCTGGCTATTATCGAACTACCGAACAAAAGTGATCTGCTCTCGTAGGATTGAGTCGCTGGTATCCCCGTGTCAATGACTTCTGCAACGGTTTTATGTTGCAGATGAAAACCTTCTCTCTATGCATACCCCCGTTCGTTCGTCTACATGCCTTGTCTGCAGGATGATGGATGGGCTGAGCAGGAACCGTTTTGATGTTCACTTTTGTTCGGTAAAACAGGGCGTCTTCGTGCCGATGGGAGTCGGGGCAGAACGTCGCGGCACCCCATCGCGACGGCTTCCCCGTGAACGCGGTTGCCGCGGTGTCACCTGAAGAGGCCACCTCGCCGCCCCCATTTTTCCGCGGCGGCGACCGGACAGAATTCATACCGGCTTGCGGAACGTCCTCCAGGATTGGGAGTCAGAGAGCCGACAGGATGCGGATTTCTATCGGATTCCAGAACGATCCTCGACAGCCTGGTATGATCCTGGATGCCCGCTGCGAAAGAGTTCAGTCATCCTGAGGGAGCGCCGCGCGTACCCTGAAGTTTCACCATCGCTTGCGCGCGACCGAAGGACCTTCTTCCGGCCCTGAGGGGCAGGCTCCAGCGCGCGAATCCAGCCCCGTGGTTCTGCTGGCAAGGTCCTTCGGTCGGCGCGCAACTGTTTGCGTAACAGCAGGTTGTGGAGCGGCGCCTTCCTCAGGATGACTGATGCCACGTTGCGGAACGCATTTCAGGATCGGGAAGCGGAGAGCCAGCAGGAATGCGGGATTTCTCGGATACCAGAACTACCCTCGGCGACTTGGTATGAATCCAGCCCCGAGCAGGCCGAGAGGAGATCCTTCGGTCGCGCGTCATCTCGGTGCAATCCGCAGGCTGCACGCGGGTGCGCTCCCTCAGGAAATCAAAAGTTTTCTCGAATCCCTGTTACCCGTTCACCCCCTGGACCAGAGTCCCGGCGGTTTCCTGAGGGGGTGAACGGGTGAAAAAAGCGGCGGCTCCCTCTGGGGGGCCGCCGCTTTCGCTTTTGTGGATTTTCGGAAGAAAACGCGTTGATTTCCTGAGGGAGGCGCCGCCCAGGTCCAGCTTTGACCGTGGAGTCCGGGCGCCGACCGAAGGATCTCGCCGGCAGAACTGCGGGGCTGGCTTCATGCCATGAATCCAGCCCCTAACACGCCGAGAGGAGATCCTTCGGTCGCGCGCCTCTCCGGTGCCATCCGCAGGCCACACGCGGGTGCTCCCTCAGGAAGTCAAAGGTTTTCTCTGATCCCCTTCACCCGTTCACCCCTTCACCATCACGGCGCCGGAGTCGTCGCGGGCGGAGAAGGCACCGCGCCGGGGTGGAATGCGTTGTAGTAGCGCGTGTAGATGAGCATCACGCGCTGGCTGCTCTCGGGCGCGGCGCGGGCCAGCAGGGTGATCATCTCGTCGCGCTGGGCCAGGATGGCCTCCGCCTCGCGGCGCTGGGTGCCTTCCAGCGACGGCGCGGCGGCCTGCAGCGTGGCGTAGACCTCCGTCATCAGCTGGCGCGCGCGCTCGTAGTTGCTGCGCAGCGCCTCGGTGAGCGCGGCGCCGATCTGCCCCTCCACGCGCGCCATCCGCAGGTCGTGCTGCGACGTGGTCAGCTGGTCGCGCAGCCCGTTGGCGCGCGACCACTGCGGAAGAAAGCCCAGCAGGAACGCCACGAGGGCAATCCCCACGGCGATGGCGATCAGGCGGTTGCGGTCCATGGGACGGTGCGGGCGGGGCGGGGGACTGGATGACGTACCGGCGGCATGATGGGGCGCAGCCTCGCCCGTCCGCAAGGCTGCGCCTCATCCGCTCGATCCGCCGAAGCCTCAGAGGGTGTTGCCAAACCTCTCCGCCCACGCATCCAGCAATGTCATCCAGAGGGAGCGCTCGCGCGTAACGACAAGCATCACAATTGTTTGCGCGCGACCGAAGTGCCTTCTCTCCGCCCACCAGGGGCAAGGGCCCGCGCAGAAACCTGGCCTCACGGTTCTGCCGGCAGATCCTTGGGTCGGCGCCAAAACAATGTCGTGAGAACAGGTTGCGGTGCGAAGCCTCGCTCAGGATGACTGTTTGCGTGGTGCTGCTGGCGCAGGAGGGATGGCAAGGCGGGGGATGTGGCGGCGTCTCCAGACCGGATGATGCTGATCGCGCGTGGATCGGGTTACCTGCCGCCGCGCCTGCCGGGCGAATGAATTCGCGGCTGGAAAAACGCAAAATCCGCCTGCGCGGATTGTAGCCGCGGCCATTGTGCGCCTCGGCGGGCCACGAGAGTTCCGGTGGTGATTTCCTCGGTCGCGCGCAGGGTTCTGCGGCAGGGATGGCTCAGCGTGGCGCTCGCCCGGAATGACATCCTCGCGCGGCAATCCCGGTTCGCGTCACCCCTCTCCCGCGCAGTTTGCGGGAGAGGGGCCGGGGGTGAGGGGTCCGCGCGAAGCGCGACGCCGTTGCCGTTCGCAGTTGAAGCCCCGTTCGGCGAGCGTCAGCGAGCCGAGACGGGGCTTATGGCATTTTTAGCCGCGGGCTTTAGCCCGTGGCGCCCGGCGCGGCGCGATGTTGCCGGCGTGGTTCTCGTTACCGCTGCGCCCGGGCCTGGGGCGCCGATGTGGTCTGGGGGAGCGGCTTGCGGGGCGGGGGGACGGCCGGCGCGTACACCTGCACCTGGCAGCTGCCGGAGATGCAGGGGATGGTGCCCGTGACGAACGTCGGAGAATCGGAGGGGAGCTGCGCGGACGCGGACGGTGCGGGCGCCGGCTGCTCGACGGATGCGGCAGGGCCGGGGGCCGGTGCGCCGGAGGCGGACCCGATGAGGAGGGGGAGAAGAAGCAGTGCGTATCCGGCGCGCGGGGCGCGGATGGCCAGGTGGAACATGGGACGGTGCCTTTGCTGCGACGGGAGAGTGTATCACAATATAGCAATTGCTCCGCCGCAGCAAGCCTTATTACGCGAAGTTTCTTATCATCCCATCCAGGGTGTCCGGCTCTCTTCGACGGCCAACCCGGTGTCTCAGTTGCAGCTGGCCTGGCCCGCGTCCCTGTAGTCGCGCCCGGCAACGGGGACGAATTCCCACGAATAGCTGTCGGGACGAAACTCCAGGCGCAGCACGCCGCGCACGTGGGACTCGATCTCTTCGCTGCCGCGCACGCGCTCGCGCAGCCGGTACGACGGCGCGCCGCCCGTGCCCACCACGAACTGCCGGATGCCCCGCTCCCGGTCTATCCTGCCCACCGGGTCCAGCGGCGCGAACCGCTCGTAGTGGTGGTCGTGGCCGCTCAGGATCACGTCCACGCCGGCGTCGTACATGGCGCGATAGGCGTCGATCACGCGCTCGCGGCCGCCGTGCCGCCCGCTGCTCCAGCGCGGGTGGTGAAAGTACGCCAGCGCGCAGCGGGTGGGGTGCGCGCGCAGGTCGGCCACCAGCCAGTTGAACTGCTCCGTGCCGCGCTCCAGCGGCTCGTCGCTGTTCAGCACCACCACGTGCCAGCCGTCGTGCTGGTAGCTGTACCACCCCTTGCCCGGCGGCCCCGCCCGCGCGCCGAAGTAGCGAAAGTACCCCGCCGCGTCCTTCGTGCGGTACTCGTGGTTCCCCACCGCCGGGCGCGTGCGCTCCAGGTGCCGCCCCCAGTTGAGGTGGTAGCACTGGGTGTAGTCGGTGTAGCTGCCGCTGGGGTACGCGTTGTCGCCCAGCGTCGCCACGATGCCGCCGATGCGGTCCAGCAGCCGCGCCGTGGACTCGTCGCCGCGCCAGAAGCAGCTGGCGATGTCGCCGGCGGCCACCAGCGAGGTCCTGTCCATCGCACGTTCGCCCTCGCCGCACGCGGCAAGGGCGAACGTCAGCAGCATGACAGCGATCGGGCGCATCAGGCGGGCGTCGTGGTAAGCCGGCGCGTCAGGCCGGAGTGGCGGCGCGGATGAAGTCCATCGACAGCAGGTTGAACAGCTCGGGACGGTCCACGTTCACCACGTGCCCGCACTCCGGCAGCACTTCCAGCTTGCTGTACCGCGTGTGGCGGCTCACCAGCCCGCTTACCGAGGGGAGGAACATGTGGTCCTCGTCGCCCATCACGTACAGCGTCGGGATGGGCAGCTCCTTCTGCTCGAACAGGCGGCGCAGCAGCGGGTTCACCTCGTAGGTAAGGCGGAACCAGCGGATGAACTCCTTCTGGCACAGCCGCTTGGCTTGGGTTACGAACAGGTTGCGCGACTCGCGGTGGCGGCTGCGCGGCATGATGATCCAGGCGAACAGCCGGTACAGCCACATGTAGGGCAGAAAGCGCTTGAACGCGTTCCCCAGCGCCACCAGCACCCGCGAGCGCAGGTTCAGGCGGATGATGGCGCCGCCCATGATCATCGACCGAACCCGCTCCGGCGCAATCTCGCCGATGGCGCGGATCAGGATGCACCCCAGCGAGATCCCCACGAAGTGCGCCGAGGCGATCTCCTCGTGGTCCAGCACGTCCAGGATCTCGCGCGAAAGCGCGTCGAAGGTGTACTGGTCGCCCTCGTACGGCAGCAGCAGCGGCGGCTGGCTGTCGCCGTGGCCGCGCAGGTCGATCAGCAGCACGTTGAAGGCCTTGCGGAACTCCCGCACCTGCCGGTACCAGATGGACGAGCTGCCGCCGGCCCCGTGCACAAAGACCACCCATTCGTGCCCGGGCGAGATGAAGTGGCGGCGGTAGGACAGCATGGCTCGGGTACTCTCGATCGGGGTACTGGAGTGCCTTCCGGAGCGCGAAGGCGGCCTTGATACTCCGCTCCGCCCGGCGCGTTCGGCCCTGTTCACGGTTTGTGGAAGCATCCTATGTGCCTGATTGCGCTCGCGCTCGATGCGCACCCTTCGTACCCGCTGGTGATCGCCGCCAACCGCGACGAGTTCTACGCCCGCCCCACCGCCCCGGCTGCGTGGTGGGCCGACGCGCCGGAGGTGCTGGCCGGCCGCGACCTGCGCGAGGGCGGCACCTGGATGGGCGTCACCCGCGGCGGGCGCGTGGCCGCCGTCACCAACTACCGCGACCCCGGCCTGGCGCAGAAGGCCGGAGCCCCCTCCCGCGGTGCGCTGGTCGCGGACTTCCTGCGCGGTTCGGTGGATGCGGAGGCGTACGCGCATCGGCTCGCCGGACGCGCGGCGCAGTACAACGGGTTCAACCTGCTGGTGGGGGATGAGAGCGGATTCTTCTACCTTTCCAACCGCACGGAGGGGGTGCGGCGGCTGGAGCCCGGCGTCTACGGCCTGAGCAACGCGCTGCTGGATACGCCCTGGCCCAAGGTTCTCCGTGCGAAGCGGGCGATGGCGGATGCGCTGGACGCGGCGGAGGGGGAGGGGTGGGATGCGCGGCTGTGGGAGGCGCTGGCCGACCGCGTGATCGCCGCGGACGACGCGCTCCCCGACACCGGCGTGGGCAGCGAGCGCGAGCGCCTGCTCTCGCCGCCCTTTATCCGCACCGACGTCTACGGCACCCGCGCCTCCACCGTGCTGACGATCGGCGCCGACGGCGAGGTGCGCTTCGTCGAGCGCTCCGTCGCCCCCGGCGCCGACACCTGGACCGAATCCCGCCACGCCTTCCGCATCGCCACGCCGGCCGTCCGCGCCACCGCCACCACGGGCTAAAGCCCGCGGCTAGAAGGGCCACAAGCCCCGTCTTTGCTCGTTCCTCGCAAAACGGGGCTTCACCTGCTCGCGTTCGGCGGGGCCGGCGCGTCTCGCCGCGGTCGCCTCGAACCCGGACGCAACGAGCGGGTGAAGCCGAGCAGTGTGTCATTCTGAGGCCCGCCCACGCCGAGCCATCCCCTCGCGCCGCAGGTCGCAGGGCCGAAGAATCTACCTTCCGCCTCCTCGAAGGCAGACGCGGCAGCCCCGCTCCATCGCCGCGGTCACGCCATAGCCTGACAAAGCCGGTGGGAGATGCGGACAGGAGCCTCGGTACAGGTAGCGGGGCTCTCAAGAGCGCGTGTCGCCGGCTTCGTCCCGGCGGTTGAAACCGCGGCTGGAAAAGCACGAAATCCGCCTGCGCGGATTGTTGCCGCGCGTGCGGAGCGCGGCGGCGAATCACGAGAATTCCGACGGTAGATTCCTCGGTCGCGCGCGGGATCCGGAGGATGCGGATGGTTTCGTGCGGCGCTCCCTCGGAATGACAGAGGGAGGCGTCCGCAACGAGCGGTTGAAGCCCCGCCGGGCGAGCTCCGCGAGCCCAGGGCGGGGCTTATGGCCTTTCTAGCCGCGGATTTCAATCCGTGGTGTGGCGGTTGGCAATCGCGCGTCACCGCCGCGTATCGGTTCCGTGGCGTCCCGGACGCGGCGTCATATCGTCCCCTACGGCCGCACCGCCCCCGTGGCGGCCTGCAGCACGCGGCTGCTGACGACGTTCCCTGCCTGGTCCACCGCGTACTCGATCACCGCGCCGGAGGTGTGGCGCACCTGGCGCAGGGTCTGCCCGGCGGCGTTGGTGGTCTCGCGCAGCAGCGGCAGGCTGGTGATCTGCCCCAGCGTGCGCTCGTTCACCAGGTTCCCCGCCGTGTCCAGCGTCCGCTCCACCAGGCTCCCCGCCGTCCCCAGCGTCACCTGCACCGTCTGCCCCAGCGTGTTCACCGTCTGGGTGAGGAGCCCGCCGGGCTGCGTCACGTTGTTCAGCGTCTGCCCCACGGCGCCCACGGCGTTCTCCGCCACGCCGCCGGGCTGCAGCAGCGTGTTCGCCACGCCGCCCACCGTCCCGACGGCGGAATCCACCGTCGTCAGCAGCTGGGTGAGGATCTGCGGGTTGTTGTCGAGCGTGGTGATCACGCGGTCCACGATGCGGGCCACGTTGTCCAGGTCCACGTACACGAACGCCTGCGCCAGCACCCCCACGATCTCCAGCTCCACGCGCTGGATGCTGACGTCCGCCCCCGCGCTGATGGTCACCAGGTTGGCCGCGTTGGCGTCCAGCGCCAGCGTGGCGCGCAGGTCCGCGACGGTAAGGCCGATGGAATCCACCGAAAGCTCCGGCACCTCCAGCACCACGTCGTAGTGCGGCGTGCCGATCTGCTGCGCCGGCCGCGCCGTGGTGGTCCGCGGCCCTGCCG
>DASQBH010000451.1:0-5747 GCA_035635315.1 Longimicrobium sp. | reverse complement strand
ACGTTTTGCAACAATGAAAACTGATGCGCTGAGGTAAGGCATGACCCTGCCCGAAATAGCGGGCCCGTGGCAGGACTGACAAGCACATGAGGGCAGGCGGCGCCGATACTGTCCCGCCTGCTCTCGCCACTGAAAACGTGGTGGCGTTCGCCACAGAACTGGGCCGACCCCGGGTGAGTTGATGCGTCTGACCGTCTGCCGCGACGCGCGCCAGGTGCTCCGCCGGGTGAGCTTGACTTCGGCGTAGTGCGCGAACGGCAACCATTCGCGCATGCTGCTGACGAGCCATGCCGGCGTCCCCGCCTCGCCCATGCGGCTGCTGGAGATGCTGACGGACCGCTTCGGCGTCTTTGAGGCGCTGGCCCACTCCACCATCAAGCTCAACCGCTGCACCAGCGTCGACGAGCTCGCGATGGACCCCCAGGTCGCCGAAGCCGTGCTGGAGTTTGCCGACGACCTGCGCACCGCCCGCGCCGCCTCCGGCGCCTGGGCCGAGAGCAAAGGGCTGGCTCACCATCGCAACCTCGCGGACAGCGAGGATGACGCCTGAGAGCGAGCAGGAAGCCGGGGAAGCAAACAGCCGCGGGCCAGAGTTGGCCGCGGCTGTCGTGTTTGACTGCGTGACAGGAGAACGGCTATCGCAGGGCGGCAGCGCCCGTATCTGAGGTCTAACAGCTACGCAGCCGTTCAGGATGTTAAGACACTTGGAAGTACGTGCGGCCCTTGATCTCTTTTCCGTCCTTCATCCCGTGGGCACTCGCCCAACGTTCTGGACGTCGCTCAAACACCTTCCAGACGATGAGCCCAAATGCCTTCGCAGCCTCCTCAACGTCTCTGCCGTTAACTTCCCAAATTGCCTGAAACGGAGTTCCAGTCCAGTCAGCACCCGGCATCCAGCTCGACGTGTGGATACGATCTCCGTCGATCATGTTGTTCAACCGGTCTTCAATTGGGCCGAGTTCAACTCCAAGCTGCCGAACTAGCCACTCATACTTTCTGAGTAGCTGTCCTGTCAGATGCACTTCCTTCGTTGGGTTGTCGATGGAGACCAAGCTCATACCGATTGCTCCAGGTGAGAGTTTGGATGAGGGCGGGTCCCATGGAATATCAGTCACTACGCGCATTCCAACCAGCCTAACCGCTCGCACGCTTGAGGCACACGGATGATGCCGACCAGCCATGCCGACGTCCCCACCTCGCCCATGCGGCTGCTGGAGATGCTGACGGACCGCTTCGGCGTCTTCGAGGCGCTGGCCCACTCCACCATCAAGCTCAACCGCTGCACCAGCGCCGACGAGCTCTCGATGGACCCGCAGGTCGCCGAGGCCGTGCTGGAGTTTGCCGACGACCTGCGCACCGCCCGCGCCGCCTCCGGCGCCTGGGCCGAGACCAGGGGGCTGGTGCACCACCGGGATCCCGCGGACGGCGAGGATGACGCCTGAGAGCGGGTGGGGGGCGAGAAACCAAACAGCCGCGGGCCAGAGTTGGCCGCGGCTGTCGTGTTTACACAGGCGTCCGCGGCTGCCCGATCGTGGTCTGATCCGACGAATCCACTTCTCCACCCTCGCATCCGCGAGCCGATTGTTCCGCCGCGAACGGAACGATGCTCACCGTCGCGGCACGTCATTCAACGTAGACGAAGACGGGCTCCGACACGACCCAGGTCCCGTTCCGGCGCTGGAGCGCGGCAACGACGGCGGTGCCCGCGGGCGGGAGGTCGGGCTCGTTGGCGAGAGCCTCGTCGTACGCCGCGCGACACGGCTGGACCGCGTGCACCAGCGCCCAGGTGCTGTCGGCGTTGTACGCCACGCGCGAGAGCGTGACCGGCCACGGCGGATCACTCGTGCTGTCCGCGTCCGGCGGCTGCGCAACCAGGCGCACGGGCATCCCCAGGGAGAAGCTGTCCGAGCTGAGGGTGCGCGGCGGCACGCCATCCATCGCCCGCAGGGCCGGGACGAGACGCGCCAGCTCCGGCGGCAGCTCGGCGACCAGCGCGGAATCGCGGACGCGGCCACCTTCGCGGCGAAACCGTGTCTGCGCGACGACCGGGAGGTAGCCGGCCGGCGGAGCGTCCACGCACTCCAGCCCCACCCCATCCACGTGCTCCTCCCGCCGCGGGTTGATAAAGTGCTCGCGGAGCACGGCGGCGTATACGTCGTAGTCGCTTGTGGGCGGCGTCGGCGGCCGGGCATCGGGCTGACCGCCGCAGCCGAATGCGAGCCCCGCGGCCACTGCGGTCAGCACGCGGGCCGCGATTGGCCGTCTGATCCGTTGCTCTACCATGGAATCCGAGCCCGTGGAACCCGTTCTCTCCGCAGCGAGTGCGGCCGCCGGAAGGGAGCAGTTGAAAGAGAACCGGGAGAGGTGGGAAGCTGTCCCTGACACGGAAGCACAGTCGCCAGGGGCTGCCCGGAACATGCGCGGTGCATCGACGCAAACGCAATAGTCCCTCGATGGATGGGGGGGGGGACGCGTCGGCTGAGCCTGGCTGCGGCGTGAGCGGCACGATCCATCGCGTTGAAACGAACGACGGGCCTCATCGAATCCACGGTGAGGCCGCCGTCGTTTACGTCGCGCGCACCTGCGGGACGCGCCTCAGCCTGCGGCGTCGGAGGCGCGGCGGAGGACGGAGAGGATCTCGGCGTCGACGTCGTCGGGCGAGGTGAGGGCAACGGCGTACTGGCACATGCCGCCGGGCTTCTGCGCCACGATGCGCTCGCTCGCCACGTCGTCCTTGAGGTTGATGCCCAGCTCGGCGCGGTCGGCGGTCTTCGGCCCCAGCATGGCGAACTGCTTTTTGCGGCGCAGGGCGACGTAGCCTTTCTTGGGCGCGACCTCGAACTCGCCCCAGGGCTGGATGGCCGCCATCACGGCGTCGTGAATGGACCGCAGGTGCGCCTTCTTGCCCGTGTAGATGTCCGCCAGCGGATCGGCGGCGCCGTCATCGGATGCGGGGGCGGCACCCTTGCTGCCCGCCGCATGGTGGGCGAGCGTGTTGGCGTCGCCGTAGCCCAGCCCGTACGTCTCCATCAGCCAGGTGCGCACCTCGCCGTGCTTCGTCTTGCCCGACGCGGCGACCGCCGTGCGCAGTGCGGCGAGATCCTGGCCCGTCTTCGCTTCGATGTTTCGCAGCTGCGTGGCGAGCGCCTGTTCGGGACTGCTCATCTGCACCTCTGGCGAAGGGCGTTTTTCGGAAAACGGAGCGGGAGGATGCAGTGAAGCCGCGGCGAGGCAGGCCGCGGCTTCACTGTTTTGGTTACGAACGTCGTCCGTCGCTTTCCTTCGCGACACCCTTGAACGGCGTCTTGCTCGACGTCTTCACGTCCATGATCCGCCCCGTCTTCGCATCGCGCTTGGCGCTGTGACCGCTGGACGTCTTGAACTGCGTGCGGCCGCTGACCGAACCAACGCGGCTTCCTTTACCAGTATTCTTCGCCATCGGAATACTACTCCTGAAGTGAGATGTGGTGGGACCTCAAGCTCAGGTGGGAAGACCTGCGACCGAAATATAACCGAACATTACGCCATGTGGAAGTATTTCAGGGGAGACACAGTATCCCAAGCCAGACGACATCCCCTCTCACCTCTATTGCACAATCCTTTTCGGATGTAAATTACGGCAACCACGCTCACCGAGCCGTGACCACCTGAGCGAAGGATTCGCATTATGAAGTGCAAGGCCGTACGCGCCGCCATCCTGGGAGTGCTGATGACCGTGGCCGCCGGGGTGCCGCTCGGCGCGCAGGGCGAGGCGCAGCCGGGGCTGGACTGGACGCGCGTCACGGAGCGCGACCTGAACGTGGCGTCCGTGTTCCTGACGGCGCGCGACCGGGGCCCGCGCGCGGCGCTGGACAGCCTGGAGCGGCTGGCCGCCCAGGACCCCTGGATCCTTGGGAAGGGGCACCAGCTGGCGCACACCATCGGCCGGTACGCCATGGAGAAGCGAAAGGACCTGGCCGTGCTGGGGGAGTGCACGCCGCGGTTCCAGTCGGGGTGCTTTCACGGCGTGCTGGAGGGATACTTTCTCCAGGGCGGAACCATCGACCGTGCGTCCGTGGCGAACGTCTGCGTGGGGCCGGTGGTCCGCGGCTTCGAGCGGATGGAGTGCTGGCACGGGCTGGGGCATGGCCTGATGGTGCACCACGCGGGCAACTTCCGGCAGGCCCTGGACATCTGCGATGCGTTGCAGGAGGACCAGCCCCGGCGGGAGTGCCAGGACGGCATCTTCATGGAACGCGCCATCCGGGCCATGGGGGCAGCGTCCATCAACGTGGGCGACGGGCCGGGGATCGGCCACGCGCACGGCGCCGAGGGCCACGCGGATCACGCCGCCACGCGCGGCCTCTCCGCCGCGGACAAGCAGGACGGAGCCGGGCGCTTCGTGGCCAAGATAGGCGCACGCACGGAGCGCGAGCAGCTGTGCAGCGGGGTGGATGCGGGCCACCAGCCCTCGTGCTGGGCGTACCAGTCGCTGGTGCTGATGTCGCTAACCTGGCCCGACTACTCCCGCGCCCTCCGCGGCTGCGACGCGGCCCCGGCCAACGCCGTGGACGACTGCTACCAGGGGTTCGGCAAACAGATCCTGGGGGGCACCTTTGGCGACGTGCCCAGGATGATCGCGGAGTGCCGCAAGGGCGACCCTGCCCATGCGACGGACTGTCTGATGGGCGGCGTGGAGTACTTTACGGACCTGGATTGGCGCATCGAGCCGGGCATCGACTTCTGCCGCCAGGTGCCCGGCGAGGCCAAGGCGCGCTGCTACGAGATGATCGGCGCGCGGCTCACGCTGGCCCACACGGAGCCGGAGCCGGTGCGCGCCGCCTGCCGCCAGGTGGAGCCCGCGTACGTCCGCGCGTGCCTGGCGGGCGCGGGGATGCGGGAAAGCTGAGCGCCGGCCGTCGCACGGATGTGAAGCGAACAGCCCCGCCGGGATGACTCCGGCGGGGCTTCGCGCATTTGTAGTCCTGAACCAGGAAAAGGCTGACTTCCTGAGGGAGCGCCGCACGGAACCTTCCCCGGGCACTTCAGTCGGCGCGCGACCGAAGGATCTACGTTCGGCGGCCGCGGGGCCGGATTCACGGCATGAACCCAGCCCCCCGGTTCTGCCGGCGAGATCCTTCGGTCGGCGCCCCGGCTGCGGAGCTACGTCAGTTTCAACGAGGCGCCTCCCTCAGGAAGTCATGCCGTTTGGATTATGTGTAAATCAATCCGGGCAACCCAACCGATTACGCTAAAGGTCACTCGCCGAGATGCTCGCGCCGCTCCACCTCGGCCGGGGTGGGCTGTTCCAGGGCGAAGGAGCCGTACTGGATCGCACCGGCCGGCTGGTACGTGGCGATGATCACGCCGGTGGTGGAGACGGTGGAGCTGACCAGCTTCAGGCCGCCCGGCGCGATGCCGTCGCCAAAGAGCCGCTTGCCGCCGCCGAGCAGGACGGGGAAGGTCCACACGCGCAGCTCGTCGATCAGCTCGTGCTTCAGCAGCGTCTGGAGCAGGTCGGCGCTCCCGTGCACCTGGATCTCCACGCCGTCCCCTGCCTTGAGCTTCGCCACCTCCGCGGGCACGTCGCGGATCAGCGTCGCCGGTCCCCACGTCGTGTGCTCCAGCGTCCGCGACGCGACGTACTTGTGCGCGGCGTTCAGCGATGTGGCCGCGGGCTCCTCGGTGGAGTACGGCCAGTGCGCCGCGAAGATCTGGTACGTCCTGCGGCCGAGAAGCAGGTCGCAGGGTGTCGCCATGGCCGCATC
>DASQBH010000450.1:0-2131 GCA_035635315.1 Longimicrobium sp. | reverse complement strand
CCCGTTCCGCGAGGAGGACTTGGACGCGTACGCGGAGATCTGCGCGGACGTGGAGGTGATGCGCTACCTGGGCGATGGCAAGCCGCTGGACCGTAGCGCCGCGTGGCGGCAGATGGCACTGATCATGGGCCACTGGCAGCTGCTCGGCTACGGGATGTGGGCGGTGGAGGAGCGGGAGAGCGGCGCGTTCGTGGGCCGCATCGGGTTCTTCAACCCGGAGGGGTGGCCGGGCTTCGAGCTGGGGTGGACGCTGGGCCGGCACGCGTGGGGAAGGGGCTACGCCACCGAGGGTGCCCGCGCCGCGCTTGACTTCGGGTGGCGAAAGCTGGGGCGGGAGCACGTGATCAGCCTCATCCGCCCGGAGAACCAGCCGTCCATCCGCGTGGCGCAGCGGCTGGGCGAGCGCCTGGAGGGCGACGTGGAGCTCTTCGGCAACCGCGCGCTCGTCTACGGCATCGATCGGGCGGCGTGGCACGCCGGCCGCGCCTAATGATGCCCGGTGGCTCCTCGCACGGGACGCCGTCCTTCTGAACCGGCGGCGGGTCGCACCTTCGCGATCCGCCGCTGGTTTTTGCGGATTGTTACCGCTCGCTCATTTCGGTGTCTTCTTGCTTTGCTTGGCAAGCTCTTCCTGCTTGACTATCCCGCGACCGAGACTCAGGAGAATACTTGGCGCGGCTGCGCCGATGGAAACGGCTCCGATCTGGGAAGCTGGTTCAAGAAGAAGCACAAGAAATCCGGCACAGAGTGCGATTCCGGATCGCAGGAGCCAGAATATCTGTTCCTTGTACTTGGGTGGCAACGTACCATCCTCCTCATACGCAAAGAACATTCGCGCAAGCTCGAACATCAAACTGCCACCAACTCCAAGCGCGAATTGGTGAAGCGGGCTCATATGGCCCTCGCCTTCCCCCCAACCTTCAGCCATACGGGTGCGGGAGTCTCAATCTCGCGAGTGTCTACATTGCAAAGATACTTCAGGACGAAGAGGATGAGCGGCGTCTTGGATAGCTTTGCACCTGCCAAGGACCAACACAGGATCGCCAGAAGAAAAGCACATAGGATGATGTAGATGGCACTGAAAGTCGGTGCGAACAGGACCAGTAGCGCTTCCATGATGATCCTCCGGGCAACCAAGTGGGCTAGCGAAATCTCATGCAAATTAGTGCGGCTGCGACAGCCATCCAAGAATCTTCGAAGATGCGTTGCGAGCTCGACCCTCACACGTTTCTGGTGCACATGAAACTGGACGCTTGCACCGTCCGCGACGACTTCAGAATTGCGAATCGGCGGCGGATCACTAAGGTGCGATCCGCCGCCGATTCACTTTCCCTCCCCCCGGAGGTCCGACTTTTACGACTCGTCCGTCGCCGGCCGGCGGCGCCAGTGCTGAAGCGCCTGCAGCGACTCGCTTACCGGCAGCAGGCCCAGGACCTTGCGCAGGGCCTGCATGGTGGAGCGCGTCCGGGCGACGTACCCGCGGTCGGTGCTGCGGCGACTGTATGATTCGGCGGTCATGGTCCGTTCCTGGGTTTTTGCGGTTCAGCGCCCGGTCGTCACCCCCCAGCCGGCGCCGGAGCGTCGTGGCTCCGTGTGCATCAGGATACATCGCGCCCGGCCCGACCACATGGGTTGGTTGACCCATGGGCCCTCACCCGGGGTCTGACTGATACCGAATCCGCAAAAACAAACTGCGAAAGGTACAGAGGAACAGACAACAGCCAGAGGAACAGAGGACAACCGGTTCGTCTCTGTTCCTCTGGCTTTTGTCTGTTCCTCTGTACCTAATACCGAATCCGAAAATAGAGTGCGTGACTTCCTGAGGGAGGCGCCGCGGTGAGCTCGCCTTTTTCGAGAGCCCTGCGCGCCGACCGAAGGACCTCGCCAGCAGAACGACGGGGCTGGTTCGGTGCGCTGATCCGGCCCCTGGGCGGTGGAGGGAAGGTCCTTCGGTCGCGCGCAGACCACGATGCAAGCCGCTGGATCTGCGCGGGCGCTCCCTCAGGAAGTCACGTTTCTTCTTTTTCCGGATTCGGTATGAGGCCAATCTTTTTGGCGGATCGTGGTGATCGCGGAGGCGATGCGGCGCCGTTGCGAATCTGTCTAACCTCCGTTACACGAAAAACTTGGC
>DASQBH010000449.1:0-6188 GCA_035635315.1 Longimicrobium sp. | reverse complement strand
GCCGGGGAGGGGGGCGACTCACCATCCCGCACTACCCTGTCCGGCGACGCTTCAGATTATGCCCCACCCCACCCTCCCCCAGCAGTTTTGGGGGAGGTGGGCCGGTGGTACCGGCCCGGAGGGGGCGGACTCCAGAGCGTCCGGAGCGCCCCAAACGCCTTGCCCTCCCCCGGACCCGGAGGAGGGCAATCTAACCCTTCGGCGCAAGCCCCGCGCGAATCTACTTCTTCGGCTTCTTGGCGCCCGCACGGCTGGCGGCGGTCTTGGAGGCCGTGCGCGCCGTGGACTTGGCGGCCGACTTGCGGGCCGAGGCCGCGGTCCTGGACTTGGCGGCGCGCGCGGGCTTCTTCTCCCCCGTGTCCGCCTTCGTCTTCGATCCCGACTTCGAGGCGCTCCGAGCCGTTCTGGGCGCGGCACGGCCGCCACGGCCGCGCGCGCCACCCTTCTTCGCGGGCGGGCCGGCGGCCTCGCGTTCGGCCAGGAGCGTGACGGCCTGCTCCAGCGTCACGTCGTCCGGTCCCGTTCCCTTGGGGATGGAGGCGTTCACGCTGCCGTGCTTTACGTACGGCCCGTAGCGCCCCTCGAACAGGTTCACCGGCTCCCCGTCCCTGGGATGCGGGCCCAGGCTGCGGATCGGCTCGATGGCCGCGCGCTGGCCACGTCCGCCCTTGGGCTGCGAGATCAGCTCCAGCGCGCGGGCCAGATCCACCGTATACACGTCGTCCGTCTTGGCCAGCGAGCGAAAGTCGCCGTCGTGCACCACGTACGGGCCAAAGCGCCCCGCGTTTGCCTGGATCTCCTTCCCTGTCTCCGGGTGCTTCCCCAGGGTGCGGGGGAGAGAGAGAAGCTGCAGCGCGAATTCCAGCGCGAGGTCCGCGGGGTTCATCCCCTTGGGAAGCGACGCACGCTTGGGCTTGGACTTCGACCCCTCCTCCGCCTCGCCCAGCTGCACGTACGGGCCAAAGCGCCCCTGCAGCATCAGGATCGGCTTTCCCGTCGCGGGGTCGTTGCCCAGCACGTCCGGGCCCTCGGCCTTGGCGCGCACCAGCTGCGACACCTGCTCCGCCGTCAGGTCCGCCGGCGCGATCCCCTCCGGCAGCGACGCCGTGAAGGTCTCGCCGTCCGTCTCCGTCTCCGCGAAGGGGCCAAAGCGGCCGATGCGCACCCGCGCCCCCAGGTCCTCCAGGATCACCGTCGACGCCTCGCGGGGGTCGATGGACTCCTGCCCCCGCTTCACCGTCTCGTCCAGCCCGTCCGCGCCCAGGAAGAAGTCGCGCAGGTAGGGGAGCCACTGCGCCTGCCCCTGGGCGATCTCGTCCAGCTCCTCCTCCATCTTCGCCGTGAACTTCGTATCCACCAGCGAGGGAAAGTTCTTCTCCAGCAGCCCGGTGACGGCGAACGCGGTAAAGGTGGGGATGAGCTGGTTGCTCACCCGCTCCACGTACCCGCGGTCGATCACCGTGCCGATGATGCTGGCGTAGGTGCTGGGGCGGCCGATCCCCTCCTGCTCCAGCATCTTCACCAGCGTGGCCTCCGTGTAGCGCGCCGGCGGCTGCGTGGCGTGGCTCAGCGCCTCCAGCTTGCGCAGCGCCAGGTCGTCGCCGGCGGCCAGCGGCGGCAGCGGCTCCTCGCGGTCCTCCAGCGCCGCGTCGGGATCGTCCTGCCCCTCCACGTAGGCGCGAAAGAAGCCCGGGAAGTCGATGCGCTTGCCCGACGCGCGGAAGGTGGCGTTGTCCGCCTGGATGGTCGCCGTCAGGTACGTCAGCCGCGCCTCGGCCATCTGGCTGGCGACGGTGCGCTTCCAGATCAGGTCGTACAGCGCGCCCTGCACCCCCGTCAGCCGCAGCTCCTCCACCGTGCGCATCTCCGTGCCGGCGGGGCGGATGGCCTCGTGGGCCTCCTGCGCGCCCTTGCTTTTGGTGGTGAACTGGCGCGGCTGGGGGCTGAGGTAGTTGTCGCCGTACAGCGAGCGGATGCGGCTGCGCGACGCCTTGATGGCCTGCTCGCTCAGGTGGACGCTGTCCGTACGCATGTACGTGATCAGGCCCTTCTCGTACAAGTCCTGGGCGACGCGCATGGTGTCGCGCGCGCTCAGCCGCAGCTTGCGGTTGGCCTCCTGCTGCAGCGTCGACGTGGTAAACGGGGGATACGGACGGCGCACCGTGGGCTTTTCGTCCGTCTCCGCCACCTTCCACCCCGACGTGCGCAGCCGCTCCTGCAGCGCCGTCGCCTGCTCGCCGTCCAGGAGGACGACGTCGCTGGTCTTGAGGCGCCCGGTGTTCTCGTCGAAGTCGCGCCCGGCGGCCACCCGCTTGCCGCCCACCGCCGTCAGCACCGCGGTAAAGGGGGTGATGCCGCGCAGCAGCGTCGCCTTCAGGTCCCAGTACGTGGCGGATCGGAACGCGCGCCGCTCCCGCTCGCGGTTGACGAGGAGGCGGACGGCGACGGACTGCACGCGGCCGGCGGAAAGGCTCGGGGCGATCTTCTTCCACAGCAGCGGGCTGACCGTGTAGCCCACCAGGCGGTCCAGGATGCGCCGCGTTTCCTGCGCGCGCACCAGGTTCTCGTCGATCTGCCGGGGGCTGGCCAGCGCCGCGCGGATGGCCTCGGGGGTGATCTCGTGAAAGACGATGCGCGAGATGGGCACCTTGGGGTTCAGCACCTGCACCAGGTGCCACCCGATGCTCTCCCCCTCGCGGTCTTCGTCGGTCGCGACGATGAGCTCGTCCGCGTCCTTGAGCAGCGCCTTGAGCTCGTTGACGATCTTGGCCTTCTTGGAGGGCACGATGTACAGCGGCTCGAAGTCCGCGTCCACGTTCACCCCCAGCCGCGCCCACTCCTGGCCTTTGTACTTGGCGGGGATTTCGATCGCTTTTTCGGGGAGGTCGCGCACGTGGCCCATGCTGGCCGCCACGCGGTACCCCGCCGGCAGAAAGCCGCGGATCGTCTTGGCCTTCGTGGGCGACTCCACCACCACCAGCCGCGTGTTGTTCTTGCCGGCCATCAGTCTTTCCAGGGGGATTCCCCGCGCGTTCCAGTGGGCGTCTTGGCCCGGGCGCGGATCACATTGTGGATTTCGTCCGCCAACTCGCCCACGGACCTGCCGTCGGTGAGCACTTCGACATCGGCGCGGGCGTAGAAGCGCTCGCGCTCCGCCAGCAGGCGGCGGACGGCCGCCAGCGGGTCCGCACCGGCGAGCAAGGGGCGTTCCCCCGGCTGCGCGCCGGCCCGCCGCACCGCCTCTTCGGGGGATACCTGCAGCCAGACGCATAGCGTGCCGGGGCCCAGCGTGTCCAGCAGGGCGGGGTTGGTGATCCACCCGCCGCCGGGGGAAAGGACGATGCCGGTTCGCCGCGCGACCGTGGCCGTCGCCTCCGCCTCCATCCGCCGGAACGCCGCCTCGCCCTCCGCCGCGAAGATCTCGCGGACCGCCCGTCCCGCCGCGCGCTCGATCTCGCGGTCCAGGTCCAGGTGCGTCCACCCCAGCCGCCGCGCCAGCTCCGCGCCCACCGCCGACTTCCCCGAGCACATCATCCCCACCAGGACGACGCGGTGGATGGGAACGGCAGCGGAAGATAGACTCGTCACGGCGATTCTGGAAAAGCATCGAACTGCGCCCGCCGGCGCCCCCCATCCCCGACCCTTCCCCCACAAACTGCGTGGGGGAAGGGAGAATTCGATCGCGTACCGCACATTTCGGCTCGCGTCACCTCTCCCCCATGGGGTTTATGGGGGAGAGGCCGGGAGAGGGGGGCGCTTGCGGACGCGGCCACCACCTTTCGAACCGCCTCGATCCTTCCCCCACCACGCCCCGAGGAACGAGCGAAAGGCCTGGCGGGGGCAGAGGGCCCCTCAGCCGCCGGCAAAGGCGCCGCGGGCGAGGATGTGGGCGCAGTACGCGTCGAAGTTGCGCCGCAGCTCCGTCAGCGAATCGCCGCCGAACTTCTCCAGCACGGCGTCCGCCAGCACGATGGCCACCATCGCCTCCGCCACCACGCCGGCCGCGGGGACGGCGCAGACGTCCGAGCGCTCGCGCACCGCCTCGGCCGCCTCGCCCGTCCGCAGGTCCACCGTCCCCAGCGGCGTCATCAGCGTGGAGATGGGCTTCATGGCCGCGCGGCAGACGAGCGGCTGGCCGGTGGTGATGCCGCCCTCCAACCCGCCGGCGTGGTTCCCCACCCGTCCGAATCCCCCGCCCCGCGGGACCGACGCGTCGCGCGTGATCGCGTCGTGCACGCGGCTCCCGGGGCGCAGCGCCGCCTCGAAGCCCAGGCCGATCTCCACCCCCTTGATGGCCTGGATGGACATCAGCGCCGCGGCAAGGCGCCCGTCCAGCTTGCGGTCCCACGACACGTGTGACCCCAGCCCCGCCGGCACCCCCCGCGCCACGACCTCGACGACGCCCCCCAGCGTGTCGCCGTCGCGCTTGGCGGCGTCGATCAGGTCGATCATCCGCCCTTCCGCATCGGAATCCAGGCACCGCACGGGGGAGGGATCCGACGCCGCGTTCAGCTCCGCCGGCAGCTCCTCGGGCACCCGCGCGACGACGCCGCCGATCGACACCACGTGGCTGCCCACCTCCATCCCCAGCGCGCCCAGCAGCTGCTTTGCCAGGGCGCCGGCCGCGACGCGCATGGTGGTTTCGCGGGCGCTGGCGCGCTCCAGGATGTCGCGGGCGTCGGTGCGGTCGTACTTCAGGGCGCCCACCAGGTCCGCGTGCCCGGGACGGGGAAAGAAGACGCGGCGCATGGCCTCGTCGTCGTCCACCGAATCCACGGGGACGGGCGACATGGGTTCGGTCCAGTTGGCCCAGTCGCGGTTGCGCACCAGCAGCGTGACGGGCGAGCCCAGCGCCTGGCCGTGGCGCACGCCCGAAAGGATCTCGGCGCGGTCGGATTCGATGCGCATGCGGCCGCCGCGCCCGTACCCGCCCTGTCGGCGGCGGAGCTCGCGATCGATCTCGTCCGAGGAAACCGGCAAGCCGGCGGGGAGCCCCTCCACGACCGCCGCCAGCGCGGGCCCGTGCGACTCGCCCGCGGTGGTAAAGCGGAAGGTCGGCATGCGGGGAAGATAGTACGAGAGTGCGAAAGTACGAAAGTACGGCGGGGGAAAGTGCGTGAGTGCGGGAGTGCGAGAGTGCGAGAGTGCGAGAGTGCGGGAGTGCGAGAGTGCGAAAGTGCGGGAGTGCGGGAGTGCGGGAGTGCGGGAGTGCGGGAGTGCGTGAGTGCGGGAGTGCGTGAGTGCGTGAGTGCGTGAGTGCGGGAGTGCGGGAGTGCGAGAGTGCGAGAGTGCGAGAGTGAAGTCTCTCACCCGATCACTCGATGGCAAGCGTGCTTGATGAAGACGGGTGGATCAGCCGGGACAGTTCACTCCGCTGACTCCGCTGACTCCGCTGACTCCGTTGACTCCGTGTGAGGCCGATCCTTTTGCGCTGGCAAAACGAGACGGGGTCCGGCGCATGGCACCGGACCCCGTTTACTCATCCCGCCGAACGCTCGACGATTACGGCAGGTCGGCGTTGGTGACGGGGAGCGACAGCACGCCCGTGGTGGTGAGCGCGTACAGCCGCAGGTTCACCGTCGCGGGGTCGCCCGGGGCGCGCGGCGCCACCACCAGCGCGCCCACCACCGCGTCGCGCAGGTAGATGCGCTTGACCCGGAAGAAGTTGAAGGTGTTCAGCACGTCCACGTACGGACGGCCGCCCTCGATTCCCGAGACGAACGAGAGCCGCAGCGGACCCGTGGGGTAGTTGGCGTTCTCCGGGTGCATGGCCACGCCGCCCGTGGGCGAGCCGCTCTCCATCACACCCTGCAGGCGCAGCGTGCTGTTGAAGAAGTACGCCTGGTCACCCCGCGCCACGCCCAGGCTGCCGTCGCGGTTGATGCCCAGCCCGATCACCCGCTCCGCCGCGTTGCTGATGAGGTCGCGCACGTCGCCGCGCAGCACCAGCGAGTCGCCCAGCGCCTCGAACATGGGGATGCGGGCGTTGGTGCGCACGCCCTCGCCCACCGCCACGAAGCGCCGGTCCGTGCTGGCCGCCACGAAGGTGGTGTCGGAGAAGCCCACGTCCGCGATGTTGGCCGACAGGTCCACCCGCGTGTCGTACCGCCCGCCCGCCGCGTTGGGCGGCAGCGCGCGCAGCGTGGCCAGCGAGTCCGCCACCTCGTCCACGAACCCGATGATGCAGT
>DASQBH010000448.1:0-5367 GCA_035635315.1 Longimicrobium sp. | reverse complement strand
GCGCTCCCTCAGGAAATCAATCCTCGGTTATCTGAAAGACCAGATTCTTAAACACACTCTCAGGATGACTGCGCTCTTTCCGCGACCTCCGGGGATCGGCACCTTCTCACCGGGGAGCGGCGGCGGGCTCCAGCGGCCGGGCGGCGCCATCCACCGCAACGGCGGACGGGATGACGATGCGGAACTCGGCGCCGCCGCCGGGGGCATCGTCCACGTCGGTCGTCCACCCCTCCTCCCGCGCGACGCGCCGCACCACGGCAAGGCCCAGTCCCGTGCCGCCGCCGCCGGTGTGGAACGGCTCCCAGATGCGCTCGCGCTGCTCCGGCGGCACGCCGGGACCCCCGTCGCGAACGGTGATCGTCGTTGCGCTCTCCGCCGTCCGCGCGGCCAGGGAGACGGTGCCGCCGGCGGGAGTGTGCTCCACCGCGTTCAGCAGCAGGTTCAGCAGCGCCTGGGCAAGCGGCTCGCGGGGGGAATGCGCCGTCACCCCGTGCGCATCCACCGCCACGCGGACGCCGGACTTCTCCGCGCGGCCGGTCACCAGCAGCGCCAGGTCGTCGAAGAGCGGGGCCAGCGGCGTGCGCGCATCCGCATCCCGCACCCGCGGCGCCCGCTTGGCGATCCCCAGCAGGTTCGCCACCAGCCGCTCCACGCGCCCCACCTCTTCCAGGATCACCGAGGCGTAGCGGCGGCGCTTGTCGTCGGGGATCTCCTCTTCCGCCAGCCGCTGGGCCAGGGAGCGCACGCCGGTGAGCGGGTTGCGGATCTCGTGCGCCAGCGACGCGCTCAGCTCGCCCACCACGGCCAGCCGCTCCTGCTCCGCCGCCGCCGCCGCCAGCTCGCCCGTGCGCACGGCGCGGATCTCGATATCGTAGAACCGCAGCCGCGCCACGCCGTAGAAGAGCAGCCCCTGGATCCACACCATCGCCAGCGGCATGATGAACACGCTGGTCTCGCCGCGGGTCAGGATTCCGCCCAGAACGCCGACCGGCATCACCATCGTCATCCCCACCAGCACGTTGCGGCTGATGCGCTTTTCCCGCGCGCTGCGAGGATCCCGGTTCATCTTCCGCACGAAGAGCCAGGTGGCGCCGCTCCACGCCGCCACCGTCCACGCCAGCAGCACCAGCTCCGACTCGCGCGCGTTCACCGACTGCAGGTCCAGCGGCAGCAGCGCCACGGCGAGGAGGATCGCCGCCGCCGCGCCCAGGCTGGATCCGCGGTTTTCGTTGATGGAAAAGGCCAGGAACAGCCCCGGCGCCATGTGCACCGCCCCGCTGACGATGGGCCCCAGCCGCGCCCAGTCGTCCGTGGCGTACGCCCACCCCTGCGCCGCCAGCCACACCATCAGCGAAAGCTGAAAGACGCTGAACCAGCGCACCGCGGAGGAGCGGGGGTTGAAGAGCAGCAGCAGCGCGGTGCCCGTAAAGGTGACGCCCAGGGCAAAGAACGCCACCGCCGCCGCAAGCGTGTTCATCAGAAGGTGAGCCCCAGGCCCAGGACGAGGGTGCGCTGCGAGAAGTAGGAAAGCGTCGGGCGGCGCTCCGCATAGCCGGCGCCGTAGGTATACCCCGCCACGTTCTTCGTGTCCAGAACGTTCAGCGTCTCCAGGTAGACCACGCCCACCCCGGCGTGCATGGGGATGTAGCGCGTGACGCGCGCGTCCAGCCGCCGGTACGTGGGCAGCCGCTCCCCGTTCGGCGCGCCGTAGACGGGGTCGATGCGCCCGTCCTCACGCTCCGCGCCGCCGGTGATGTCCGTGAACGGCTTTCCCGAGCCCACGCGCAGGGTGCTCCCCAGCTCCCAGCCAGGGCGAAAGGTCCAGCGGGCCACGCCCGTCAGCGAGTGGCGCACGTCCACCGCGCTGGGCGCCGTGCGGCCGTCCTCCAGCTCCACGCTTCCGTCCAGGTACGAGTAGGTGATCCACCCGTTCACCCGGCGCTGCTCGCTCCAGCGCACGATGGCGTCCACCCCGGCCACGCGCCCGGTCGTGATCTGCGGCCCCTCGCCGTCGCGCACGTAGTCGGCGTAGCGCTTCACGTATCCCTCCACCTTGAGCGACGGCTCCCCGCCCCGCTCCGCGCCGATGACCAGGTGCCGCGCGCTCGTCGGGGTCCCCGCGGGCGGGCCGGCGTCGGGCACGCGGTACTTCGTCCGCCAGCGGCCCTGGTGAAACACGCCGCCCCCCAGCCGCAGCGTCCAGTCGCCCGCGCGCCAGGCCAGCGCCAGCCGCGGGTCCGCGCTCCACGCGTCCTCGCCCGGCAGCCGGTCCGCGCGGATGCCGGCGATCACCGCCAGCGACGGCGAGAGCGCGCGCTCCGCCTCCACGTAGCCGCCCACGTGCCGCGCGTCCTCCGCCGTATCCAGCGCCTCCGCCGGCGAGCCGGGGGCCAGGCGATCGGACGAGGGCACCATCCCGGCCTGCGCGTTGTCCATCCACGCCCCCTCCGCGCCAAAGGAGACGCGCCCGCCGCCCGCCAGCGACACGTCCGCATCCACACGCGCCGTGGCGCCGCGGTCCGTGCGCTCGCGGTCCAGCACGCCGAAGCGGAAGCGCGTCTGCCGCCGCGAGGCGCTGACGGCGCCGCGCAGGGCCACGCGATCCCCGCCCAGCAGCGTGCGGCCGCTGAGCGCCGCCAGGCGGTTGGACCCGCGGCTGCGGAAGGGGCCGGTGTAGCCGTACGCGTCCACCTCGCGGGCCAGCGCGTCCTCGTCGGCCATGGCCGTCAGCTTGACCTCGCTCCCCGCGCGCGGCTCCCAGACGATGCCGGCCATCCCCTCCAGCGCGGCGGGGGCGCGCGCGAACTCGTCCGCGCGGCCGTGCATGGCCAGCATCAGCCCCGCGTCCGTGCCGCGGACGGTGCCCCACGCGCCCAGGCCGGGCGACATCGGCAGGCGCAGGCTGGTGCCCAGCTGGACGGTGTTGGCGTTCAGCGCCAGCGTGCGCGTGTCCGGCCGGCCGATCGTCCGCACGTCCAGAACGCCGGAGAGCGCGTCGCCGTAGCGCGCGGAAAAGCCGCCGCTGCTGAAGTACGCCGCGTCCAGCACCTGGCTGTCCAGGATGCCGAAGGTGGCGCCGTTCAGCGTCTCGTAGCGCCCGGGATAGAAGAGGCGCGCGCCGTCCACGAACACCGGCGCCTCGGCCGGGTCGCCGCCGCGCACGTACAGGTCGCTCCCCTCCGCCGCGCGGGTGGCGCCGGGCGCCGTCTGGAACGCCTGCATCACGTCCGCCGTGCCCCCGGGCGTGGTGAGCACGTCCACGCGCTTGAGGGCGACGGCGCTGCGCGTGTCGTCCATCCGCGTGCCGGCCTCCACCGTGATCGCCTCCATCACCACCACGCGGTTGGAGTCCCTCGGGGCCGGAGCCGCCGCGGACGCGCCGCCGCCCGCCCCCAGCTTCTCCGCGAAGCGCGCATCCCCGGGGAACAGCGCCGCGCCCCGCCGCCAGAGCGCCGCCGCCTCGTCCGCGCGGCCGGCGCGGCGGTACAGGTCGCCCAGGTAAAGGTACGTCTCCGCGAAGTGCGGCTGCGCAGCATCGCCCTGCTGGCGCAGAAGGATCTCCAGGTGACGGATGGCGTCCGGGGTGCGCCCCAGGAACTCCGGCGTGTGAAAGTGGTGCATCGCCAGGGTAAAGCGCGCCTCCCAGTGCGTGGAGTCGATCTGCAGCGCCTCTTCGAGCAGGGTGTTCGCCTGTCCGATCAGCGCGCCCGCGCCCATCATGTCGGTGAACGGGATCTCACACCGGGCGCGGACGTTGGCCATCCGCACCCGCGGCTCCACCCCGCGCGGCTCCGCCTGCATCCACTCGCGCAGCAGCGCCGTCGCCTGCTGGGTGGCGGGGCGCGCCACCGCCTCGTCCTTGCGCTCGCCGGCGGCCGTGCACTCCGCCACCGCCGCCCGCACCTGCGCCGCCTTGTCCGCCGGGAACGCCTGCGCCCCCGCTTCCCCCGCCCAAAGCGCCAGCGCCGTCACTGCCGCCGCGCACACGTACGTCCTGTTCATGGTCCTGCTCCGGTTGATTTCGGTCGATGTCGATCGCGTCCTGCGCCGACCACCAGAGCAACCGCGGGACCGGATGCCTACAAACTGTAAATCGTTGAAGAGAGATATTTTACAGGATCAAGATGATGCGATGAGGTGCAGCCGATCGGCTCCAGGTGCAGCCGCGCGGCTGCACCCGCGTGCGGTACCTGACAGGCTCTCTGAGCGCAGCACTGCGCGGGCGTGGGATCTCAACGAAGTGAGGATACGGCCCCCCGCCGTGCCCCAGGGTGTGCACCGTGCCAGTATGCGGCACGAGCGGTCCGCGCAGGCGGACATTACGTTTTCCCAGCCGCGAATTCATTCGCACGGCGGGCGGCGGGCACGTCACCCATCGGATTTGCCCCGGTGGGCATCAACCGCCGGGGGACGGAGCCGGCGGACCCACCTGGGCATCAACCGCGGGAACGGGGTCGCCAGACACAAAAAGCAGCGGCCCCCTCCCGCACCTGGCGGAAGGGGGCTGAGTGGTGCAGCCGGCTGGGAGCGATCAGGCGCCCTGGGCAGCCATGGCGTCGCGCAGGCTCTTGGGACGCATGTCGGTCCACACCTCTTCGATCCAGGCCAGCACCTCGGCCTTGAGGCCGGGCTTGCCGACCGCGGTCCAGCCCGCCGGGATATCGCGGTCCGCCGGCCAGATGGAGTACTGCTCCTCGTGGTTGATCACCGCGGTGTAGATCGTGGTGTCTTCGCGCTCTTCACTCATTGCTGCCTCGGGATGTGTTGATAGGATGCGGACGGGATACGGCCGCACGTCGGGAAGGAGGTGCGGAGTCGTGCGACGCCAAAGATGGCGGATTACGATATTGTATCACACCTGCGCAACTGTTTCAAGTCCACGGGCCCCAATCCGACGGTTCGCTCCGTAGTGGACGCTCGCCGGGTGCCGCGGCGGGCTGCGAGCCGCCGCAGCCGCAGCCGGCCGCCGTCGCCGCGCCGGCGGGTCCGCACCCGTTGCGGGATTCGTAGTCCACGATGGCGCCGCGGCCGTCCAGCTCCACCCGGCAGCACGCCAGCAGCCGCTCGTGCAGCATGTGCCGGGCGCGCTGCACCCGCGACTTGGCGCCCGACAGCGAGATCCCCAGCTCGCGGGCAGTCTCTCGCTGGGTGAGGCCGCGCAGCTCGGAGAGCACCACCGCGTCGCGGTACGGCTCGGGAAGCGCCTGCACCAGCGGCCGCAGGCACTCCGCCAGCTCCTCGCGCGCCCGCCGGCCGCCCTCCGCCCCCGGCGCGGCCAGGTCCGCGGGAAGCTCGTCCGCGGGCCTGCGGGCGCGGTAGTGGTCGATCACGGCGTTGCGGGTGATCGGGTACAGCCACTGCTGGAAC
>DASQBH010000447.1:0-4886 GCA_035635315.1 Longimicrobium sp. | reverse complement strand
CCCCATCCCCTTCGCGCAGGTCGCCGATGGCCGTGTGCTCCCAGGTGAAGGGGATGATGGAGACCTGGCAGACGCCGGGCGCCGGCAGGTCGTTCACCGTAAGGCTGATGCCGTTGAGGGTGATGGACCCGTGCAGCACGGTGACGCCGACCACCTCGTCCGGGAGCGAGAAGTCGATGAGGGTAAGCTCCTCGCGCAGCTCGATGCGCAGCACCTTTCCGACGCCGTCCACGTGCCCCGCCACCAGGTGGCCGCCCAACCGTGCGCCGAACGCCAGCGCGCGCTCCAGGTTCACCCGCCGCCCCGGCGCAAAGCCGCCAAAGGTCGTTCGGCCCAGCGTGGTCGCGATCGCCTGCACGCTGAAGCCGTCGGGGAGGATGGACGTCACGGTCTGGCACGCGCCGTCGATGGAGATGCTGTCGCCCAGCCCCAGCCCGTCCAGCACCAGCGAGGCGCGGATGGTGATGGCGACGCCGTTCCCCAGCGGCTCCACGGCCGCGATGGTCCCGACTTCTTCTACGATCCCGGTGAACACGATGCCGATTCGCTGAATGCCGCGCGCCCGCGTGCATGCGGCGCGGGCGCAAAGTTACGGCGAAAGGCGGGCGATGCGCAAAGGCTGGGGGACGGAAGGGAACAGGGGAGAGGTTACCGGACAGGGAAACGCGGAGCCAAGCAGTGGCCCGAGCGCGACGAAGCCGTCGGGAGCGGAATCCTCATGTGCCGGATCTGATCCCATATCGGAGCATCGACCCGCAGGAGCGGGATGATGCCGATTGCGGATCTGACCCGGCGTTCCCGGTTGCGGACGCACAGGTGCTCGGGACGCCGCATACCGCCGGGCCACCGAGTCCGCGCAGGCGGACTTTGCGTTTTCCCAGCGGCGAATTCATTCGCTCCCGCGGGCCGACGGCGCGTTACCGGATCAGATCCGCAATGAGCATAATCCATGGATCACCCGCTACGAAGCGCCCTGTCCCGCGGAGTCTCACGCGCCTCCAGCGTACCGCTGCTTCCGGCCCGCACGAGAAGCTTGCGCACCCTTGCAGTTTATGACTACTTGTAAGCGGTAACGGCCGACCTTTTTCAGGAACTTCCGTTCAGCACACGAGGGCCAGGTGAGCAACCTCCGGCTGATACTGCCGTGGAAACGGAAACGGACGCGCCCCCATGCGTCACCGGCGCGGGTGCCATGATCATCCTGGGGCTCAACACCTTTGGCGAGAACCCCGCGGCGTGCCTGGTGAGCGACGGCGTGCTGCGCGCCTTTTGCCAGGAAGAGCGCTTTACCCGGCTCAAGGGCTCGCGCGGCCACTTTCCCACCCAGGCGGTGGGCTGGTGCCTGCGCAACGAACGGCTGACGCTGGGCGACGTGGACCGCATCGCCGTAAGCTGGGACTGCACGAAGTACCCGTGGATCATGCTGCGGCACCTGGCGCGCATGCGGCTCTCGCTTCCCGCCGGCCGCATGGGAGAGGGGGCACGCAACGGCGGGCACGGCGCCGCGTGGCGGTACCTGATGTCCCACACGCCGGGCGCGTTCGAACAGGGCATTCGCGACCATCTGCGCGACGCCGGACACCGCGGCCCCATCCCGCGCATCGTCTACGTGCCGCACCACGACGCGCACGCCTTTCAGGCCTTTCACCAGTCTCCCTTCGACGAGTCGGCCGTGCTGGTGGCGGACGGCAGCGGCGAGGAGAACACCGTCAGCGGCTACCACTTCACGCGCGGTGGACGGCGGCGCCTCTTTCACATGGACGTGCCGCAGTCGCTGGGCTGGTTCTTCGGCGGTTTTACGGCGTACCTGGGTTTTCACTCCAACCGCGACGAGGGCAAGCTGATGGGGCTCGCTGCGCTGGGCACCGCGCGGCGAGAGCAGAATCCCTGGCTTTCGCGGCTGGACGAGATCCTGCGGGTGGGGCCGGAAGGGTTCGAGCTGGATCCCACCTTCTTCAAGTTCGCGGGCAACGAGCATCACCCCAGCTTCAGCGACCGGCTGCGGCGCTTCGTGACGGCGCACGATCCGCGGCTGGAGCCAGTGGCGGTGGGGGAGCTGACCGCGGTGGACGGACGGCCTCAGCCCCGTTACCTGCTTCCCGAGTACGTGGACCTTGCCTACGCCGTGCAGGACCGGCTGGAGCAGGCACTGCTGGCCGTGGCGCGGCGGCTGCGGCGCGAGAGCGGGAGCGCGCGCCTGTGCCTGGCCGGGGGCGTCGCGATGAACTGCAAGGCGAACGGCCACCTGCTGGCCGAGGCGGGGTTCGGCGAGATCTTCGTGCACCCGGCCGCGTCTGACGACGGAGCGGCGATCGGTGCGGCCCTTTACGTGGCGCTGCACGAGGACCGGCTCCTCCCCAACCCGCTCCCGCACGCGCAGTGGGGCCCGGAGTTCACCGACGGAGAGGTCGCCGCCGCCCTGGAGGGCTGCGGCGTGCCCTTTACCGCGCCGGACGACGTGGCCCGGGCGTCGGCGGACCTGCTGGCGCAGGGGCGGCTGCTGGGCTGGTTCCAGGGCCGCGTGGAGATGGGCGCGCGCGCCCTGGGCGGCCGCAGTATCGTGGCCTGCCCCAACGGCGACGAGACCCGCCACCGCGTGAACCGGCGGGTCAAGTACCGGGAGGAGTGGCGCCCCTACTGCCCGTCCATCGCGGCCGAAGCGGCCAGCCGTTACCTGCGGGACCCGGTGGACGCGCGGTTCATGATCCTGGCGCGCCACGCCACGCCCGAGCTCGCGCGCTCCACCGTGCACGTGGACGGCACCGTCCGCCCGCAGACGGTGGACGCCGCGGTGCTCCCGCTGTGGCACCACCTGCTGTGCGAGGTGGGTGCGCGCACCGGCCACCCGGTGCTGCTGAACACCTCGTTCAACGTCCGGGGCGAGCCCATCGTCTGCACGCCCCACGACGCCATTCGCTGCTTCTTCGGCTCCGGGCTGGACGCGATGGCCATCGGCGGCTTTCTCGTCCGCAAACCGGGCGGCTGACCTCCTGATGCGCACCCCTGGGCCGCCCGATGCCGCCGTGCCGGGCACACGCCTGGCGGGCGCGGAGCGGGTGCCGCGCCTGGCCCATCGCGCCTACCTTCGCGCCGCGACGGGAGTGCGAAGCAGCCCCCTCGTCTACCGGCTGGTCTTTGGGCACTGGCCGGCGCGGGGGCTGCGCCGCCAGCTGTGGGACTGGACGACGCTCGCGCTGGCGGAAGCGCTGCGCAGCCACGTGCGCCCCGGAACGAGCGTGCTGGACGTGGGCACGGGCCCCACCGGCGTGCTGGCCATCTACGCCCGGCACCGGCTGCGCTGCGGCCGCGCCTGCGGGGTAGACCACCTGCCGGACCTGCTCCCCTCCGCGGTGGAGACGGCGGCGCGCTGCGGTGCACCCGTGGAGTTCTTCGCCGCTTCGCTGTTCACCGGGGTGAGCGGCCGCTGGGACCTGATCGCCTTCAACGCGCCCTACATCCCCGTTGACGCCGGCCGCCGGCTGGGCGTGGTGCACGACGAGTCCACGGAGCGTCGGTACACCGGGGGACCCACGGGGATGGCGACGATCGAGCGCTTTCTGCGCCAGGCGCCCGGCCACCTGGCTCCGGGTGGGCACATCCTGCTGGGGGTGAACCACTTCTACGTCACGCCGCCGGTGGTGCGCGAAGCCGTCGAGCACGCGCGGCTTCGGGAGGTGGGCACCGTCAGGCACCGCCTGACCCACGCCTGCGCCTACGTGCTCCAGCCCCGGGACGCCAGCCGCTGATCCGCCATTACAGCCATCATCTCCAACCGCGGGTTCTCACGCAGACGAGCAGAGGAGCAGCGAACGCCATCGGGTTCTCTGCTCCTCTGCTCCTCTGCTGCTCTGCGTGACAAATGCTGTTTGCCGATCCCGGATGTGCTCCGCCGCGGAATCAGAAGGCGCGCACCAGGAGCACGCCGCTGGAAACCAGCAGCCCGACGCCGAGCAGGGGTGCGTAGATGAAAGGGACCTCCGGATAACGGTAGATCACTTCCGCCAGCCGCGGAGAGACGCGGAGCGCGCGCCCGGAAAGCCGGCAGCTCCAGCGCGCCGGGATGCTGTCGCGCTGTCGCATGGTCTCCATCCACAGGCTGCGCAGGAACCCCGCCTGCACCCGCAGCGTCCAGCGGCCGCGCCTGGTCCAGACCGCCACCAGCCCGAACACCAGCCCGGCGGCGAAGATCCCCCAGAAGAACAGCGCGCCCACCACGATGTACCGGGCCGGGAGCCGCGTACGGTGCTCGTGCAGTCCGCAACAGGGCATGGTTTCGTCTCCTCGTCAGGCGGGCTGCGCCACGAGGCCGGCGTCCGCCTGGTCCGGGGCGAGCAGGGCGTCCAGAAAGCCGATGCAGTACTGCTCGATCTTGTCGCCGATGTAGCGCGTGGCCAGGTCCTTCTTGTTGGACGTGCCCAGCAGCGGCAGCCCCACACCCAGCGTAAAGCCGTACAGCATGAAGCCCGCCGCGCACGAGTGCTGGTTGGTGTGCGACAGCTTCTCTGACTTGTAGTCGCGCTTGGGGGTGATCCCCATGTCGTACAGCCGGTGGTCGGAGCGCTCGATGTCGAACACCGGGTTGCTGTACTCGATGCCGTAGCGCGCATACAGCTGCCGGTACAGCTCCAGCACGGGCTTGAACTGCTCGGGGGAGTGCTCCGAGAGCTCCGCGTTGGAGCCGTCGGCCGCGTAGCGAATGCCGTGCTCGTGGCAGTACAGGATGCTGCGCACGTGCATGGAAAGCTTGCACGAGCCGCAGCACATGGGCAGCGCGTAGGTGCCGTACGTCTTGAGGTCGCGCGCCAGCGGCTTTACGAAGATGCGCGACATCAGGTCGCTGATCTCCATGATGCGGTGCACGAAGCGGTCTTCGCCGTAGGCCTTCT
>DASQBH010000446.1:0-2013 GCA_035635315.1 Longimicrobium sp. | reverse complement strand
GGCCGCCGAGTCCGCGCAGGCGGACTGTGTGCCGTTGTTGCCGCGATTTCAATCGCTCCGGACGGACCCGGCCGCAGTCACCCAGTCCTCAGCACTTTCGCACTTTCGCACTCTCGCACTCTCGCACTCCCCCGTGCCCGCATCCGCCGAAACCCCCGCGCCGCCGCTCGCCTACGCGGTGGAGGTCTTCCTGGACCACCTGCGCTTTGAGCGCGGGCTCTCGGACAAGACGCTGGAGGCGTACGAGCACGACGTGGCGCGGCTGGCGACCTTCGCGCGGGCGCAGGGCAGGGCGGGCCCGCGCGACGTGACCACGGCGGACCTGCGCGCGTTCATCCTGCTGCTCAAGGACATGGGGCTGGCGCCCTCGTCCATCGCGCGCAACATCGCCGCCATCCGCACCTACTTCCGCTTTCTGCTGGGCGAAAACCTGGTGGTGGCGGACCCCAGCGAGCGCATCGACACCCCCAAGGCCTGGAAAAAGCTCCCCGACGTGCTGTCCGCGGACGAGATCGCGCGCATCGTGGAGGCGCCGGACCTTTCGCACCCGCTGGCCTGGCGCGACCGGGCGATGCTGGAGTTCGCCTACGCCAGCGGGGTGCGCGTGAGCGAGCTCACGGACCTGCGCGTGCGCAACCTGCACCTGGACGAGGAGTTCGCCAGCGTGTACGGCAAGGGGGCCAAGGAGCGGCTGGTGCCCATCGGGCGGCGGGCGATTGGCGCGCTGGCCATCTACCTGCGCGAGACGCGGCCGCGGCTGGACCAGGGCAAGAGCGACGGCCGCGTCTTTCTGAACGCGCGCGGCGGCCCGCTCACGCGCATGGGGGTGTGGAAGATCCTTCAGGTGCACGTAAAGGCGGCGGGGATCGAAAAGCGCGTTACCCCCCACACGCTGCGCCACTCGTTCGCCACGCACCTGCTGGAAGGCGGCGCCGACCTGGTGGCCGTGCAGGAGATGCTGGGCCACGCCGACATCAGCACCACGCAGATCTACACCCACGTGGACCGCAGCTTCCTTCAGCAGACCCACAAGTCCTTCCACCCGCGGGCGTGAGAACGCCATGGCCGATCCACCCATCGACTCCGTTCATCCAGCGTCCCGCGCCGAGTGGCGGGCGTGGCTGCAGAAGCACCACGCGCGCGGCGAGGGCGTGTGGCTGGTCAGCTACAAAAAGGCAGCCGGCAAGCCGCGCGTGGAGTACGACGAGGCGGTTGAAGAAGCGCTGTGCTTTGGCTGGGTGGACAGCAAGCCCGCCAGGCTGGACGACGAGCGGTCGATGCTGTACTTCGCGCCCCGCAAGCCGAAGAGCGGGTGGTCCGGCATCAACAAGGAGCGCGTGGAGCGGCTGATTGCGGCCGGACTGATGGCGCCCGCCGGCCTGGCGAAGGTGGAGGCAGCAAAGGCGGATGGATCGTGGAGCAAACTCGACGCCGCCACCGCGCTGGAGATCCCGCCGGATCTGGAGGCGGCGCTGGATGCGCTTCCGTCCGCCCGCGCCAACTTCGACGCGTTTCCCCCGTCCGCCAGGCGCGCCATCCTCGAATGGATCTCGCTCGCGAAGAAGCCGGAGACGCGTGCGAACCGTGTACAGGAAACGGCTCGCGAAGCCGCCAAGAACCGCCGCGCCAACCAGTGGCGCCAGCCGAAATGACCTAGATGCTGTGCCACGCCGACACCAGCATCACGCAGATCTACACCCACGTGGACCGCAGCTACCTTTAGCAGACCCACAAGTCCTTCCACCCGCGGTCGTAACTCCGCAACTGTTCAGAGCCCGAGCATGTCGAGAACTAGTCGTAGACGTGAAGCAATATTTCTCAAGGGTGCTGAAGCTTGGAAGCGAGCCAGCGGGGAGGCAGACGAGATCTATGTCTGCCCGCTGTGTGCACAGGCTTTCACGCGTGCTGACCTTACGGAAAGGCTCACACTTGAGCACGTACCCCCTAGAGTATTGGGCGGACGCGAGTTGTTGCTAACGTGCAAGGCGTGCAATAATCAGACAGGGCATGCTT
>DASQBH010000445.1:0-6577 GCA_035635315.1 Longimicrobium sp. | reverse complement strand
AAGGGCAGGGTTTTGCGCGGCGCTTCTTCGGAATGACAGATCGTCTGGGCCGGAGTTCGGACGATCCCCAACGAGCAGGTGAAGCCCCGTTCCGCGAGCGCAAGCGAGCGGAGACGGGGCTTATGGCCTTTCTAGCCGCGGGCTTCAGCCCGCGGCGGGGGCGCACGGTCACCGGTCCGTCGGTTCGCCGCGCAGGTCGGGGCGCGTGAGCTCGCCGTCGCGGCCGCCGCGGGGTGCGTTGCCGTAGCTGCGGTCGTAGCCGCCGCGGCCGCGCAGCATGGGGCTCTCGCTGTTGTACTGGCGCAGGTAGCGGGTGTCGCTGTGCACGCCGCCGTTCTCCACGTGGCGGAACACGGCGTCGTAGCCGCCACGCGTAAAGTCGGCGCTGCGGCCGTGCTGCAGGTGCCCCTCGAAGTACGGGTGGTGGTACACGCCCCGCGGGTCGAACGCGCCGGGACCCTCGTCGTAGATGCCGTCGAACCCGCCGTACCCCTGCAGGTCCTGCTCGCGCACCTGCCGATGGAAGCCGTAGGCGCCGTGACCCGGCTGGCGCTGCATGCGCATGCCGTGGTACTCGCCGTCGGCCCAGTTGGGGTCCAGCGGGTGCGGCCGGCCCCACTCCGGGCCCATGGGATACCCCCTCCGGTACGGATCGTCGTAGCGCGGCATGATCTTTTTCCTCCCGTGTTGCGCGTCGTCCGCTTATCTTGCCGTTCCGCCGGAGCAAGAATCCTTCCCAATCACCAGTCGAGGGAGTCGGCGATGCGGACGTTGACCCAGAAGGCGGCGATGGTGTTCGGCGTGGTGTTCCTGCTGGTAGGCATCCTGGGGCTGCTGGTTCCCGGCGGAACGGGGATGGAGTCGCACCCCGACCAGGCGCCCAAGCTGCTGGGGCTGTTCCCCGTGAACCTGCTGCACAACCTGGTGCACCTGGCGTTCGGCGCGTGGGGGATCGCGGCCTCGCGCAGCCACGGCGGGGCCCGGGGATACCATCGCACGGCCGCCATCATCTACCTCGTCCTGGTCGTCCTGGCGTTCATCGACCCCACCACCTTCGGGCTGGTGCCCATCGGCGGCAACGACATCTGGCTGCACGCGCTGCTGGCCGCCGGACTGGGCTACTTCGGCTTCGTCCACCGCGAGGCGGGGGTGCCGGGCAACTCCTGACCGGCGGACCCTCGTTCGATGCACCGCGCCCCCGGCGTCCCCAGCGGATGCCGGGGCGCGCGCTTTTGCCGGCTCCCGGCGCGGTGGATAGATTGCCCGCGCCGACGATCCCCATCCACCGAAGCCGTTTTCCCCATCCGCCGATGCCGCAGCCCGTCATCACCGTCGATGCCTTTACCGACCGCCCGTTCGCCGGCAACCCGGCGGCCGTGTGCATCCTCCCGGCCCCCGCGGACGAGGGATGGATGCGCAGCGTGGCGGCGGAGATGAACCTGTCCGAGACGGCGTTCCTGCATCCGCACGCGGACGGGTGGAGCCTGCGCTGGCTCACCCCCGCGGTGGAGGTGGACCTGTGCGGCCACGCCACGCTGGCCAGCGCTCACGTGCTCTGGCAGGACGGCCACCTGGCGCCGGACGCCGAGGCGCGCTTCCACACGCGCAGCGGGCTGCTGACGTGCAGGCGCCGGGGCGAGTGGATCACCATGGACTTTCCCGCCAAGCCCGAGCGCCAGGCAGAGGCGCCCGAGGGGCTGGCGCGCGCCCTGGGCGTCACCCCGAAGTACGTGGGCCGCAGCCAGTTCGACCTGCTGGTGGAGGTGGATTCGGAAGATGCCGTCCGCGCGGTGCAGCCCGACATCGGCCTGCTCAAGACCGTGGACGTGCGCGGGGTGATCGTCACGGCGCGCGCGGCGGAGGGGCCGTACGACTTCGTCTCGCGCTTCTTTGCGCCGCGGGCGGGGGTGGACGAGGATCCGGTGACGGGCTCCGCGCACTGCGTGCTGGCGCCGTTCTGGGCGGCGCGGCTGGGGAAGGACGAGATGACGGGGTTCCAGGCCTCGCGCCGCGGCGGCGTGGTGCGCGTGCGCGCCGCCGGCGACCGCGTGGAGCTCGCCGGCCAGGCCGTCACCGTGATGCGCGGCGAGCTGGCGCACTGAAGATCGGAGTATCGAGAGATGCCGATGCCGGATTCGCATGGAGTGCCGCGCGACGTGGTGGTGGATGGCGAAACGCGTGACGTGATCATTCCGCTGGCGCAGTTCCAGTCGGTCGAGGCGGGCGGGCGGACGCGGATCTCCAGCGGCGCGCCGTGGGAGTCCGTCGTCGGCTACTCGCGCGCGGTGCGGGTGGGGCCGCACGTGTACGTGGCGGGGACCACGGCCACGGACGAGGCCGGCGCCATCGTGGGCCCGGACGACCCGTACGCGCAGACGACGCACATCCTCCGTAAGGTGCAGGGCGCGCTGATGATGGCGGGGGCGATGATGGAAGACGTGGTGCGTACGCGGATGTACGTCACCGACATCGCGCGCTGGGAGGAGATCGGCCGCGCGCACGGCGACTTCTTTCGCCACGTGCGCCCCGCGGCGACGATGGTGGAGGTAAAGGCGCTCATCGACCCGGCGATGCTGGTGGAGATCGAGGTGGAGGCGTACGTGGCGCGATGATCGAGCGGGCCAGTCTCCAATAGAGGACAGTTTCTGCGCCGCCTCCACCCGCATCATGGGTCCATGGGGGTCCAGAGAGGCCACTGAAACGCGTGTTTGTAGCACCGGCGCAGGTCCCGCTCACGGGGCGTGCGCCGGTGCGTCTTCCGGAAGTTGAAACACCGCATCGGCTTACGTTTTTCCAGCCGTGGAGCCGGATACAAGGCTCTAGCGCGCGCGTCCACGGCGCACTATCATGCGCCCCCGAACCATCCCATTCACACTGTGAACGCAACGCCTGCCCAACCCCGCGCTCCGGGGCCGGACCGACGCGTTCCTGATTTTCCGGATTGATCCGCGGGGAGGCGGATCGGACACACGGCGGGCAGCACCCTCAGCGGAGCGCATCAGCAGGACCTTGCAGTCATCCCTCCCGGCTGCGGTACGGACCCGGGACCTCAACCAGAAACGGCAAACCCGTCGAAAGGCGGGGACGCAAAGCTACGAGGCTAACGCAAGGCCGCGCCTTGCCATGCCAGTCGAGCCGCCGATTGAGACGAATCCCCCCATGACCCCTCACCACCTTCGTTCGCGCGCCGTGCGAGGCGCCATGTTCGTGCTGGCCGTTGCCGCCGTCGCCGCGCCGCAGGGCGCGCAGGCGCAGCGCCTGCTGGGCCGCCCCGTGGCCTCCGCCTCGTCGGGCCTGGTCGCCTCCCGCTCCATCGAAAGCCGCGAGTCGTCGTCGCTGCTGCCGGTGCCGGTAGAAGGCATTCGCCGCGAGCAGCTGCGCGACACGTACAACCAGTCGCGCAGCCAGGGCCGCACCCACCACGCCATCGACATCCACGCGCCGCGCGGCACGCCGGTGATCGCCGTGGCCGACGGCACCATCCGCAAGCTGCACAGCGGCGCCCGCGGCGGGCTGGCCATCTACCTGATGGACGACGACGGCAGCACCCGCTACTACTACGCGCACCTGGACGGCTACGCCCAGGGGCTGCGCGAGGGCCAGCGCGTGCAGCGCGGCGAGATCATCGGCTACGTGGGCGACACGGGCAACGCCCAGCCGGGCGACTACCACCTGCACTTTTCGGTGGCCGTGCTGGACAGCCCCAGCCGCTGGTGGGAGGGTGAGAACCTGAACCCCTACGACCTGCTGGCCGGCCGCTCCGAGCGCTGAGCACCGGGGGTTCCGCCCCATCCGCCGCCCCGCCCGACCACGTTTCGGGCGGGGCGGTTTGCGTGGTGGAGAGAGAGGAATACCGGGGATGAAGATCGTCCATCCCTTGACCGCTGGCCGGCACACCGCAGGTTGAAGCGCATCACGCCTTCCACCCGGTGCAGATGCAGATCGAAACCCTTCCCGTGACCCTCACGGTGCTGTCGGCGATGGTCACGCCGGCGGTGCTCATCCTGGCCAGCAGCTCGCTCATCCTGGCCACGTCCAACCGGCTGGCGCGCGCCATCGACCGCACCCGCACCATCTCCGAGCGCGTGGCCGACCTGGCGCACGAAGCGGAGGACCGGGCCATGCTGGCGGAGGAGCGGGTCCTGCTCTTTGAGCAGCTGGGCCGCACGGCGCGGCGCACCAAGCTGCTCACCCGCGCCATCACCCGGCTCTACACCGCGCTCGCCATCTTCATCGCTACCAGCGTGAGCATCGGCGTGGTGGCGGTGGCGGGGGTGCCGTACGCGTGGATCGCGCTGGGGCTGGGGTTCATCGGGGCGATGCTGCTGTTCTGGGCCAGCGTGCTGCTGATCATCGAGTCGCGCATCTCCCTGACGGCCGTGTTCGACGAGATGGAGTTCGTGCAGGCGCTCGGCCGCCACTACATCCCGCCCGGCAACCAGGTCGAGCCTCCCGTCCGCAGGCGTCCCTGGCGGCGCTAACGCTCCATCATCCTTCCCTTTCCATCCGCACATGGGCTCTACCTACGGCAACGTCACGCTTCGCGGCCCCGCGCAGGAGCCGGTGGTGCAGGCGGTCACGGAGGCGGGGATGACGGCGGTAGTGTCACCCACGGACCAGGGCGTCACCGTCGTCTACGACTGCCGCTCCGAGGCGGATCCCGACGTGCTGCACGTGGTGACGCGGTGGCTTTCGCAGCGCTTTGGCTGCGCCGCGTGGGGCGTGTACGTGTTCGACAGCGACGTGGTACGGTACACCCTCTGCCGCGGCGGCGAGGTGCTGGACCGGTACGACTCGGCGCCGGGGTACCCGGAAGTGAGCGGTGGAGCCACGGGCGGGAACGCCGCCGTCCTGTGCCGCGAGATGCAGCTCAAGCCCGCGGACGCGGCCGCGGTGGAGCAGGTGCTGCGCAGGCGGCGCGTCCTTTTCGAGGAGCAGCGGCACGGGGACCTGATGCGCGAGCTGGGCCACCCGGACCTGGGGTGGCACACCCGGCACAGCGACTTCTGGAGAGGTGAGCCGCTTCCCGAAGGCTACGCGCGGGAGCAGTTCCGCATCATCGGCGGCGCGCAGTGCCTGGAGGCCTATTCCTTCGAAGCGGCGCTGGGATCGGGCGCCGCCGGACCGACCGCCGGCGACGAGGGCGGATGGGGGTGGCTGGCCGGCGCCGTGCTGGCGGGGACGGGGCTGTGGCTCTGGAGCCGCCGGAAGGACCGCGTGTCGCGCCGGCACTTCGTCGCGCTGCTGGCGGCCGGCGGCCTCGCCGCGGCGGTGGATGCCTCCCTGCCTCCCGCAGGCGAATCGAACGGCTGACACCGAATCCGCAAAAAGAACCGTGACTTCCTGAGGGAGCGCTCGCGAAGAACCTGCCGCCTGTACTGACTCCGGCGCGCGACCGAAGGACCTTGTCTCGGGCCCGCAGGGGCCAGTCCATGGCTCGGAACCAGCCTCATCGTACTGCTGGCGAGGTCCTTCGGTCGGCGCGCCGAACCCCCGGTAAGGGCAAGCTCAGAGTGGCACCTCCCTCAGGAAGTCATGCTTTCTATTTCCGGATTACGTAAGGCGGCGGCGTATCGCCCGAACCCGGCTTTGTCCGATGATGTCGCGGCTGCGAGTGTGGTGCGGGCTGCCGCGTCCGGCCTCCAGCGGGCCGGGAGTAGATCCTTCGGCCCTGCGACCGGTGGCGCGGACGGCCGGTTCGGTGCGGCCGGGCCTCAGGATGACAATCCGGTGCTGGTTCAGGCAGTTGAAGCCCCGCGTAGTTTGCGGGGCTTTTCGCTGTTCCAGCCGCGGGTTCACCCGCCCGGGGACACAGCCAGCTACCAGCGGAAAGAGGCCCCCTCGCGGGAGCCTCTTTCCGTTCATCCATCCCCCGAAACCGCGATCAGGCGAACTGGGCCTGCTCGGTGGAGCCTTCCAGCGCCGCCGTGGACGCCTGACCGGCGGTGACCGTCATCAGCACCTGATCGAAGTAGCCGGCGCCCACCTCGCGCTGGTGCTTCGTCGCCGTGTAGCCGGCGCCCTCGAGCCCGAACTCCTGCTCCTGCAGCTCCACGTACGCGGGCATCCCCCGCTCGCCGTACGCCTGCGCCAGGTTGAAGGTGTGCAGGTTGATCAGGTGCCACCCCGCCAGCGTGATGAACTGGAACCTGTACCCCATGGCCCCCAGCTCCCGCTGGAACTTCGCGATGGTGTGCGCGTCCAGGTGCTTGCTCCAGTTGAAGCTGGGCGAGCAGTTGTACGCCAGCATCTTGCCGGGGAACTCCTCGTGCACGGCCTCGGCGAAGCGGCGCGCCTCGTCCAGGTCCGGCGTGCTGGTCTCGCACCAGAGCAGGTCGGCGTACGGCGCGTACGCCCTCGCGCGGGCGATGGCGGCGTCCAGCCCGCTGCGCACGCGGAAGTAGCCCTCCGCCGTGCGGTCACCGGTGATGAACGGCCGGTCGCGCTCGTCCACGTCGCTGGTGATGAGCGTGGCGCTGTCGGCGTCCGTGCGGGCGATGAGCACCGTGGGCACGTCCAGCACGTCCGTCGCCAGCCGCGCCGCGATGAGCGTGCGCTCGAACTGCGATGTGGGGAC
>DASQBH010000444.1:0-2611 GCA_035635315.1 Longimicrobium sp. | reverse complement strand
CGCAGCACGGCGTGGTCGTCCACCAGCAGGATGCGGATTGGTTGGGGCATGGGTAGCCGGAGTGGGGAGATGGAGACGAAAAAAAGCGCCGCCGCGGGACCGAATCTGCCCCGCGGCGGCGAAAGATGCAAGCGGTTGCGCCCGCGTCAGATCCGCGACGACAGCCACTCCGGCGTCCATCCCGCCATCATCGCCGCCAGCCGGCTGAACTCGCCCGTCAGCATCAGCACCCCCAGGATCACCAGCATCAGCCCGCTGATGCGGTTGATCCACGGCAGCCACCGCCGCATGCGCCCGAACGCGCTCATGAAGCGGCCGATGAGCAGCGTGCTGAGGAGGAAGGGGATCGCCAGGCCGGCGGAGTACATCGCCAGCAGCCCCATCCCCTCACCCATCGTCCCGCGAGCGGCGGCAAGGGTAAGGATGCCGCCCAGCACCGGGCCGATGCACGGCGTCCACCCCGCTCCGAAAGTGACGCCGACGACGAACGTGCCCAGGTAGCCGACCGGCTTTTCCGCCAGGTGCATCCGCCACTCACGGCCCGCGCCGGGAAGGCGCAGCAGGCCCAGCAGGTACAGGCCGAACAGGATCAGCAGCACGCCGCCCACCCGCTCCACCCAGCGGCTGGCGTAGTTCATCAGCCCGCCAAGAAAGGTGGCCGACGCGCCCAGCATCAGGAACACGGCCGTGAACCCGGCCACGAACAGAAGCCCGTGCACCATCACGGCGCGCCTGGCCCGCGTCTCTTCCGTCTGCTGCAGCTCGTCCAGGCTCATCCCGGTGATGAACGTGGCGTAGCTGGGCACCAGCGGAAGCACGCACGGCGAAAGAAAGCTGAGCAGCCCGGCGCTGAACGCCACGAACAGGCCCAGGGACTGGGATTCCATGCGGATGGTGGATCGGGACGCGGATGTGCGGAACGCACGCAAGGCTAACAAGATGCCGCATTGGCCCCCATCGGGCAATCGCGGACCCGGCAGTTGATGGATCTGGGTACCTGCCGCCCGCCCGCGGGAGCGAATGAATTCGCCGCTGGAAGTACGCAAAGTCCGCCTGCGCGGACTCGGCGGCCCGGCCATGTGCGGCGTTCCAGGCACCTGTGCGTCCGCAACCAGGGCGCGGCCGGCAGCGGCGCGTGCCATGGCGCTCCTCACCCGCGGTCACAATCCGCGAAGGGGGATTTCGCGATTTTCCAGCGGCGAATTCATTCGCTCCGGCGGGGACTCGCATCGAATTCGGCCAATCGTGCATCAGTCGAGGTGAGATACTTGACTGCGTCAACTATCGAGTGTTGATTGCGAGCCTCTGGGTGATTCACAGCGACGGAGGCGGCGGATGACGATCGATGAGACGGATGGACGCGTGGATGCGGTGCGGCGGTTCAACCGGTTCTACACGCGGCGGATCGGGGCGCTGGGAGAGGGGCACCTGGAGACGCCGTTCTCGCTCACCGAGGCGCGGGTGGTCTACGAACTGGCGCAGCGCGAGACGGCGACCGCCACGGAGCTGGGGCAGGAGCTGGGGCTGGATGCCGGCTACCTGAGCCGCATCCTGCGCGGATTCCATGAGCGCGGCCTGATCGACCGCCGCCCGTCGGACACCGACGCGCGCCAGAGCCGCCTCTCGCTCACCGACGCCGGCCGCGCCGCGTTCGCGCAGCTGGACGCCGCCGCCCGCCGCGACGTGGGGGCGATGCTGGAGGCGCTTCCCGGCGTGGAGCAGGACCGGCTGGTGCGGGCGATGGGGACGGTGGAGCGCGTGCTGGGCGCGGCGCCGGAGCCTGCGGAGCCTTACATCCTGCGCGACCCGCGTCCCGGTGACCTGGGGTGGGTGGTGCAGATCCACGGCGAGCTGTACGAGCGTGAGTTCGGCTGGGACGTGCGGTTCGAGGGGCTGATCGCGGACGTGATCGGCGGCTACGTGCGCGGCTACGACCCCGCGCGCGAGCGCTGCTGGATCGCCGAGCGCAACGGCGAGAACGTGGGGAGCGTGTTCGTGATGCGCGGCACGGACGAGGTCGCCAAGCTGCGCCTGCTGATCGTGGACCCCGGCGCCCGCGGGCTGGGCATCGGCGCGCGGCTGGTGGACGAGTGCATCCGCTTTTCGCGCGAGGCGGGATACCGCACGCTGAGCCTGTGGACCAACTCCGTCCTGCTCTCCGCCCGCCGCATCTACGAAGCGAAAGGATTCCGGCTGATGCACACCGAGGTGCACAACAGCTTCGGCCCGGACCTTACCGCGGAGACGTGGGAGCTGGAGCTGTGACGGCCGAATCCGCAAAAAGACTGCGGATACGGATCCGGCGGAACGGTGTCATCCTGAGGGAGGCGCCCCCCGGTCCTGTCCGGATGCACGATTGCCCGTGCGCCGACCGAAGGATCGTTACGATGGGCGCATGGTCCTGTCGGCTACGTTGGGTCCCGCGCGAGAAGCCCCGCGTTTCCGATAAAGATTCTTCGGTCGGCGCACAGGCGTTCGTGCGAGAAGACAGGTCCACGCGGCGCCTCCCTCAGAATGACAGCGATCGTCCCAATCCAGTGCCTGGCGGATTTCGGGGTGAGGCCAAATCCGGAAAAACATCAGGTACAGAGGTACAGACAACAGCCAGAGG
>DASQBH010000443.1:0-5796 GCA_035635315.1 Longimicrobium sp. | reverse complement strand
GAGCGCCAGCGAGCCAGGACGGGGCTTGTCGCTTTCCCAGCAGCGGATTCATCCGCTCATCACCGGCCGAGCGCGGTCAGCGGAACCAGGTGGCGATGGTGAAGCGCACGCCGTGGGTCACGGGCGTGACCTCGTGGGTGGTCTCCGCGCGAAAGGTGACCAGCGTGCCGGGCTGCGCCTGGGCGGGGACGCGCAGCTGGGGGCCGGTGTAGGGGCCGTGAAATACCAGCTCGCCGCCGCCGTACGTGTCCGGCGCCTCCTCGTCGGACTTCTGGCTCAGGAAGATGACGGCGGAGATGCGGCGAAAGCGGGAGTCGTCCCACACCATGGGCGTGTTGCCGTCCTGGTGCGGGACGAAGTAGTCGCCCGTCTCGTAGCGCAGGAACTGCGGGTCCTCGCACTCGGTGACAGCCACGCCAAAGTGCGCCTCGATCTCCCCCCGGCGCTCCATCAGCCGCTCCCTGACCAGCGCCCGCGTCTCCGGCGAGACGGCCACGCGCGTGGTCCTGCGCGACGCGTCCATCCTGCCGCCCATCTCCGCGCTCAGCACGGTGGCCGGCGCGCCGCCCGCCGCCCGCAGCTCGGCGACGATCTCCGCGCGGGTGGCGGGATCCAGAAAGTTGTCGATGTGGAACAGGTCGATCATGCGATGGGAGGATGCGTGGAGGAGGGTGCGTGGCGTGTGTCTCGCCGCAGGTCAGCGGTTGCGTCCCAGGAAGCTGCTCACGTTGAGGCTCTCATGCCAGAGGTTCACCGCGTCGTCCGGGGTATCGACAGGGGGCTGGCCATCGCCGAACGGACGATCGAGCACCCTGTCCGCGGCCTGCGCGGGACGGAGGTCGGGGGCGGGCTCCGGATCCTGCGAGAGGATGATGGCGGTGTACGCGCCGATGCTGACGCCGGCGCTGACCGGCATGTCGTCGCGCGGAGGGCCGTCGGCGCGGGTGTGGTCGCTGCGATGGTTCCCGTAATCGGGCGAGTAGCCGGCCCAGTCGCTGTTCAGCCGCACCTTCCACTCTCCCGGCCGGGGAAAGCCGAGGAGGTACTCGTCGTATGCCCTGTTGCCGAAGTTGAGGACCACCACCACGTCGTCCCCGGCACCACCCTGCGCCCAGCGGTGGAAGGCGACCACCTTGTCCGCCTGGTTCACGTGGTGCACCTGCACGTGCTGCCCCTGCAGCCCCCGCGTATGTCCGAACCAGTTGCGGCGCAGCCGGATCAGGTCGCGGTAGAGCGCGTGGATCCATCGGAACCGGTCCAGCCGCGACCAGTCGACCACGTCCGTGTCGTGGAACCACCCGTCTTCGAGGATCTCCTGCGCCTGAAAGAGCATGGGGATGCCGGGCGCGGTGAGCACCAGGGCGGCTCCCAGCGTGGACCGCTTGCGCGATGCCCAGCTCTCCGGCTCCGACGGGGAGATGTCGTGCGGCACGCGCGCGCGGCCGTTCATCACCTCATCGTGGCTTTCGGTGTAGATGACCCGCGCGAATACGCTCGTGCCGGCGCCGCCCAGGATGGCGCCGACGATCGTCTTCATGTCGCGGCTCCCGTCTTCGGGGACGATGAGCGTGCGCCGCACCTCGTCCGCAAAGCGCAGGTCCCACTGCGTGTCGAACCCGCCGCCCCCGGCCTGGAGCGGCTGGGTGGCCCACGTCTGGGGAATTGCATCGTCGGCGCTGCGCAGCCTGCCGGGGAGCCGCTTCTCTACCTCGGCGTTGATCTCCTGGATCATCTCCCGGCCTTCGGGAAGGTCGTCGCCCGGATGACCAGAGCCATTCACGCTGCGAATCCAGCCGACCGCGTCCCAGTGCAGCCCGTCCAGCCGGAACTCGTCCAGCCACATGACCACGTTGTCGCGGATGTACCTTCGCACCTCGGGGCGACCGTAGTCGGGCCGGGTGTCGCCCCAGGGGGTGCGCGCACGCCAGTCGTTATAGAAGTAGATGCCGCCCTTGTCGTCCAGGCTCCACCCGTCGAACTGCCACAGGTCCAGGTCCGACGGGCCGAAGTGGTTGTAGACGACGGTCAGCACCACCGCGATTCCGCGCGCGTGGGCTTCGCGCACCAGCTTCTTGAGCGCGTCGGGTCCGCCGTACGCCGACTCCACCGCGAAGGGAAAAGAAGGATTGTATCCCAGTCCCACGTCGGTCCCGAACTCGCCGACAGGGAGCAGCTGGATGCAGTTTACGCCCAGCTCCGCAAGGTACTCCAGCCGCGCGGCCACCCCCGAGAAGCTTCCCGGGCTTCTGCCGGGCTCTGCGCCGAACGTGCCCACGTGCAGCTCGTAGATCACCAGATCCGACCAGCCCGGCGGCTCGTACTCCGCGTCGCCCCACTCGAAGCTCGTGTCATACACGACGGAGCCGCCGGAGGAGCCGCCGAAGCGCCGCGAGTACGGATCCCTGCGCTCGAGCCGCTGGCCGTCGGCGGTGTGAATGACGAACCTGTACTCGTCCCCCGCCTTTGCGTTGGAGACCAGCGCCACCCAGTAGCCCGGCGACTCGATCTGCATGGCGTCCCGTTCGTCGCTCCACCCGTTGAACGTGCCGGTGACGGCGACGGAGGCCGCGTTGGGGGCCCACACCCGGAACGCCACGCCGCCCTCCCGCAGCGGGACGGCGCCCAGCGGCCTGTCCTCCGCCGGGCGCGCCGGCGGAGCGGCGCGCACCCCGCCCTCGCGAATCGCGATGGACGGCGTCTCCAGCGTGGCGAGCGGCACCCCCCAGGCGTTCACCAGCGTGACGCGGATAATGCCCTGGTCCGCCGCGCCCGCCGGGGTGACCAGAAAGCGCGCCGGGCCGTACGTGCCGCCAAAGCGGTGCACCACCACGGCCGGCTCGCCCAGCGGCTCGCTGCGGAACACGGGCGCGCCGTTCACGATGCAGTGCACGGCGTACTCCTCGCCCGCGCCGGCCGGCCACTCCGCCGTGCCGCCGGCGACCGGCCGCAGGTCCACGGAGAGCACGTAGTCGGTGCCCGGCTCCATCACGCGGGGATAGCCGAGCACGGGCTCCACCGCCAGCGCCCCGGGCGCCGCCCCCTGCAGCACCTGGGTGGTCATGCCGCGCCCTCCTGATCCCGCCGGGAGAGCCGCAGGCGCATTCCCGGGCTGCCGTAGTACACGTACATGAAGGCGTAGCGAAGCCTGCTCGCCGCTTCCTTTCTCTCTTTTCCGGAAAGCGCCGGGGCCCCCATGCCGGCCACCGCTTCGTTGCGCAGCCGGCGCAGCAGGGCGGGGACGTTCACCCCGTCGCCCTCCGCGGCCGCGCTCCACAGGCGCTCGGCAACCTCGGCGGCGTACGCGCCCTCCACCGGCCCCAGCGTGCCCACGTACGCGGCGGCCACCTGGGAGAGCACGGCGGCCGCCAGCCCGCACGGCCGCTGGCTGCACACGGGGACCAGGGCGGAGAAGGGCGCGTTGGCGAAGAACACCGGCCGCGGGTCCGGCGGCCCCGGCAGGTACGTGAAGCGCACTCTGCAGGGCTGCCCGGGGGGAGAAGGGGCCAGCCGGCCGACCTGCTCTTCGTCGCCGTCCCCGTAGTACAGCACCTCGTCGCTCCCCACGTACACCAGCCCCACCGCGGGGCCGGCGCCGCCGGACGGCAGCGCGTACTGCACGTCGTCGGGGCTGTCGCACCGTTCCACGTCCAGCCCCAGCTTCGTCGCGGCCGCTCCCACGGCAGCCTCCCCGGGGGGGACGTACGCCACCGCGCGCCCGGCCGCCAGCACCTCGCCAAAGCGCAGCGCCAGGGCCTGCTTCTGGTGCTGCACCTCCGCAAAGCGCACCACCAGGGCGCGCGCACCCAGGTACTCCGGGCCAAAGCGGATCATCTCCCATGGAAGGCGCGAGTCGGCGTAGTCCACCACCACCAGCACGCACTCGTCGCCGTGCCGCCGCAGCATGCCGTCCAGCCAGTCCACCACCTCCCTGGCCGGGCCCTGCGCGTAGTCGTACACGCAGTCAGCGAGCGTTTCGGGGTACGCCACGGGGTCGGGCGGGCCCTGGGGCAGGCGCGGGCGCGGGGCCGCCACCTGCAGGGCGGGACCCGTGGGGCCGCCGCCCCAGCCCTGGAACAGGAGCTCGTCCTCGCCCTGCGGATGCACGTGCAGAAAGGCCGTATGCGCGGGCGGGGCATCGCCCACGGGAAGGTACACGGGGGTAGGCGCCGCCGGGGGACGCGCCTGGCCCGCCACCTCCAGCACCAGCCGCGACCCCAGGCGGCGCAGGTTGCTGCTTCCCTTCTCCAGGTATTCGAGCTCCAGCACCAGCGTGGCCGCGGGCGCGTCCGCCGGCACGTCCAGCCGGAAGTCGTAGTGCCACTTCTTCTGCACGACCAGGGAGAGGGTTCCCTTCTGCCCGGAGATGACGGCCGCATCACCCGCGGGAACGGCGTCCGCCGTGGCGTAGAGCATCAGCTCCAGCGCGCTCTGGATGCGCACCTCGTGCTGGGTGAGCAGCCAGTCTGCTCCGGGCGTCTCGCGGCGCACGTAGCGGTTCAGGCTGGCCGACACCCGGACCCGGTAGCTGCGCCCCGGCTGCAGCGGCTCGGCCGGGTTCAATCGCACCGGATCCGCCCCGCCCTCGCCCGCCTGCAGCACCACCATGTCGAAGAAGAACTCGCGGTCGGCCAGGTTCAGGATGATGTTCTGCTGGCTGTCCACGATGGAGCCGCCGGGGCCGGCCTCCATGACCTGCCTTGCGGTCAGCTCCCGCTGCGGAGCGCTGAGCTGCGTCTGGTGGCGCGTTCCGCGGGCCTGGGCCACGGGGCGCCGGGCGCGGTTGGAGAGGGTGCGGCCCACCGGGTCCATCATGAGGACGGCTCCTCGGCGGCGGCGGGAATGTCCTCCACCCAGGCGCGTAGCGCGTCGGCCAGGGCCAGCGGCACGTCCGGGTACAGTCGGGGGCACGGGTTCAGGAGGTGCGTTTCCACGTGCGCCATGCCGCCCAGCACGCGGGCTTCGTGCAGGGCGTCGTCGATCCCGTGGCGAAACACGGGGCCGGAGAGGGCGCCCGCGCGGCTGGCGGCCAGCGGCACGTTTCCCCGGCCGTCGGTAAGGACCACGAGCCGCGCGCGCTTTACCCCGCTGCGGCCGCGCTGGATCTCGCCCTGCAGCGTCTGCGCGGCCAGCTCCAGGCCGTGCGCCAAAGGCGTGGCCATCCCCGGCTGCTCGCGGAGCGCGGCCGACACGTCCGGGCCCAGGATGCTGCGCGCCATCACCCGGTCGGCGCGCAGGGGGTTGGCGGCGCCGCTGGACCCCACGCGAACGATCCCCACGCTGGCGCGCTCGGCGTACGCCCAGCCCAGGTGCGGGATCAGCGCCTCCTGCCAGTCCACCCCCTCCAGCGCCGTGTAGTCCATCACCAGGAGCAGCATCTGCTGGGGCACCGGGGCGCGCCGGTAGCTGCGCAGGTCCGCGCGGGTGATGGCAAAGGGGCGCGACGGATCTTCCGGCGGGGGGCGCACGCGCCGGTACCTGGCGCCCTCCAGGACCGTGCTCACCCACGCCACGTCGCGCAGGTCCGTCGCGGGGCGGGTGCCGGTCACGGGCCCCTCGGCCGCCGCGTCGGCCTGCCTGTGCTGCACGGCCGGCTGCAGCGACGCCGTTTCCCCCACGGTGGCCTCGGCGTCCTCGGGGTACGGCTCCAGCGCGAGCGCGGCGGCGGGAAAGGCGGTTTCCGCGTCCGGCTCCACCACGGGCCGCTCCGCGCTTCCGTCCACCTCCGCGGCGGCCGCCCCGGCGGCGGGGGCGCCGGGGTCTGCCGCGGACCCCGCGGTTCCTTCACCCGCCGTGGGG
>DASQBH010000442.1:0-3182 GCA_035635315.1 Longimicrobium sp. | reverse complement strand
GGCACGGCTTCGCCCTGCGTGCTCGGCACGATCGGAGTTTGGGTTGGTTGGGGGCGGTGAGGGGCTGGCGGGGCGATTGCGGATCAGCCGCATAATCGGGCGTGGGCGAGGCGGAAGACGGTGGCATCGGGGCAGCTCGAGGCCATCGCGATGCGGATGCGGCGAACGCTGCGGGTGACCAGGGCGCCGATCTTCAGGAGCTTCAGACGGATGCTGCCGCAGGTGGCGGTGGCAAGCTCGGTGCCGGCGAGGCCGATGCGGCGCAGCGCCGTGACGAGCACGTAGGCCATGGAGGCGAACCACAGGCGCAGCTGGTTGGCGCGCATGGTCGCCGCGCTGGTGCGGTCGGCGAAGAGGTCGAGCTGGCACTCCTTGATGCGGTTCTCCATCTCGCCGCGGGCGCAGTACAACTGCTCGTAGAGCGTGCGGGCATCCGCCCGGGCGGCCTTGAGCGAGGTGACGACGAAGCGGGGATTGGCGCCCTTCGCGCCGCGGCTCGGCATCCACTCGGCCTTGGCGACGACGCGCCGGCGGCGGCTCCAACTCGCCTTCGTCGTCCAGCGGAAATCGGCGAAGCGGCGGGCGGGCCGGCCGCTCGTCTCGGCGTCGTGCGCGGCCCAGGCGAGCTCGATGTGGATGTGCTCGACCAGCCGGGGGTTGCGGGCCAGGCCGAACAGGTAGTCGACCCGGTTTTCCTCGCACCAGGCCATCAAGGCCTCCCGCGCGAAGCCGCCGTCGCCGCGCAGCACGATCCGCACCCGCGGCCAGCGGGCGCGGACCTGGCCGACGATGCGCGCCATCTCCTCGGCGGCGCCGGCCGAGGCGTCGATGTCGGCGCGGCGGAGCTTCGCCACCAGCAGGTGACGGCCGCAGAACACGTAGAGCGGCAGGTAGCAGTGGCAGTCGTAGTAGCCGTGGAAGAACCGGCCCTCCTGGTGCCCGTGCAGCGGATCATCGGTGGCGTCGAGGTCGAGCACGATCTCCTTCGGCGCCCGATCGTGGGCGTCGAGGAACAACTCCACGAACAGCGCCTCGATCGCCGTGCTGTCGTGGGCGATGCGGCGGTAGCGGTCCGCTGCCGCGGCGCCGTGCTCGAGCCGGTTGAGCGTGCTCTTGCCGGCGAGCGGCGCACACCGGCCGTGCCGCGCCTCGAGCCGGCCGAGCGCCACCCCGAGCACCGGGTCGTGGCGCAGCCGGTCGTGGTCGACCAGGTCCTCGTAGCCGAGCGCGATGCCGAACACCCGCTGCCCGACCAGCGTCGCCACCTCGTGCACCACCCGTTCCGCCGCCCGGCCGTCGCTGAAGCAGGCCGCGAAGCGCTCGATGAGCCCGATCGCCCGGTCGGTCGCCCCGAGCAGCAGCCCGCCCGCGTTCGAGGTGATCGCGCCGCCATCGAAATCCGCCACCACCGCACGGCCATCGACCGGTGCGAATCCCATCGACTTCGCGCTACACTCTGTCGGCATCGGGGAGCTCTCCTGCGTGGACCGAAGTCTTTGTCGCAGAAGCACTTTCCCACGTTCAGGACCCCGATGCACCTACCCCCGGTGAGAAATGCGGGCTAGGTCTCGAGGCCGGTCGTGTCTTGGAAGTGGTGGAAATTCTCGGTCGGCGTTCTCCGAGCCCGGTGATTTCTGCCTTATCAGGCGGCGCGGTCAAGGGGTGCGGGCTCGATCGGCTGGGAGAGGGTCTCCCACCCGTCCACCTTGCGCATGGTAATCTGGCCTGAGGCGAGCAGGGCCCAGAGCAGCATGGGCACGGTCTCGGCGCATGGCAGGACGGTCTGCGTCTTGATGCGGCGCCGGAACTCCTCGTTCAGCCGCTCGATGGCGTTGGTGGTCCGGGCCGATTTCCATTGCGACGGATCGAGGCGCGTGAAGGCGAACAACCGCTCCCCGGCTTCCTCGAGGCTGTCGGCGACGGCGCGGCACTTGAGGCGCCATTTCCGCAGAAAGGCCTTGCGGCGGGTCTCAACCTCGGCGGCGGTCTCGGCGTAGATCATGTCGCGGTAGTCCTCGGTCAGCTCGTCGTGCAGGTGCTTCGGGGCGTGGCCGAGGAGGTTGCGATGTTTGTGCACGGTGCAGCGCTGGATCGGCAGCTCCGCGCCCCACAGGGCGGTGAGCGCGGCCTCGAGCCCCGGCGCGCCGTCGACGATCACGAAGTCGGGGCGCCTCAGGCCGCGGGCGTCGAGATCGTCGAGGAACTGCCGCCAGGCCGAGGTGCTCTCCCCGCCCATGTTCCTGATGGACAGCAGGATCTTCTGGCCGTCGCGCCGCACGCCAATGGCCGCCAGCACCGAGATGTTCGTGGCCTTCCTGTCCAGCCGCGTCCTGATCACCGTGCCGTCGAGGATCAGGCGGACGATGTCCTCGTCGGCAAGGCTGCGGGCGCACCATGCATCCCAATCGACCTTCACCTTGCGCCACGCCCGGGTGACGACGTCCTTGCCGACCGCGCCCTGGAACAGGCCGAACAGCGCGCGCTTGACGCGCCGCGTGTTGGTGCCGGACAGGTAGACCGCGGCGATAAGCGCCTCGGCCCGCCTGGTCAGCCGCTGATAGCGTGGCAGCACCATCGAGCGCCATTCGGTGGTCCTGCCGTCCTCGCCCTCGATGCGGGCCCGGGGCACGCTGACGGTCTCCGTGCCAAAGGTCCCGACGAGCTGCCGCTCGCGCCGCCCGTTTCGATATCCCTTCCGCGCACCAGCGCCGCGGCCATAGCGGATGCGGCCCAGAAACGCGGCCAACTCCTCCTCGAACATCGTCTCGACGGTCGCGCGGATCGTCTCGCGCAGCCGATCCTCGATCGGATCGCTGCCAACCTCTCCCAGCAGTAGCGCAGGGATGGCGGTGTCTGTAATCTTGGCCATGGCGTGATCTCCCTGGCGGTTGCAGCCGCCAGATGGGTGGGTTTCGGATCACCCGGAGATTACGCCGCCCTCCAATTTCCACCACCTTCGCGACACGACCCGGCTTCCCGGGTCGGCGGTCTCCGGGATAGACTGCCGGCGCCTGAGGCACTCGCGGGGGGGGCGATGTACCGACTGCGGCTCTTCGCGATCCGCCACGCCGCCGGCTACGAGCGCCTCTACCGCCTCGTCGAGCGCACCATGGTCGCGCTCGACCCGCTCTTCGCCCGCCTCGGCTATGATCGCGCCGAGCGCCCGGTCGCCTTCGTCGAGC
>DASQBH010000441.1:0-4634 GCA_035635315.1 Longimicrobium sp. | reverse complement strand
CTGATTCCTTGTGCATCCAGAGTCTGAAACAGGTTTTCACGCGAGGCCTGCAGTAAACCTCTGAATGCACAACAAACCATGGGAAACGGTATCAGGCGGCTGATAAGCATGGACACAAGGAAAATCCCCAGGCCGCGTTTTCGCGACGGCCTGGGGATGATCATGGGCCCACCAAGGATTCGAACCTGATACCAGATCCGGAAAAAGAGCGCTGATTTCCTGAGGGAGCGCCGCGTGAAACCTTCTACTCGCACCTCAGTTGGCGCGCGACCGAAGGATCTCCTCTCGGTAGCCTCGGGGCCGGATTCGCGGCGTCAATCCAGCCCCGCGGCTCTGCCAGCGAGATCCTTCGGTCGGCGCCAGGGTGGGTCGTACAAGCAGGTTGTGGAGCGGCGCCTCCCTCAGGAAATCACGAGGGTATTTCCGGATTCGGTATGAGACCAGAGGATTATGAGTTGACGGTCCGTTCGAATGGGCCTCCACTCGCAAATCCCGTCCGAGCTACGCCGCCTGGATCCGGATGAACGGCCGAAGCCGCACAACGCCGTACCGCCCGGTGCGGAGCGCGTGAGGAAAGTGGGAGGTCATGCGACGGTGGACTCGCGGAGGAGCGCGAGCAGCTGCGCCATCTCGTCCGGGTCCACCTGGGCGAGCTCGGCGTCCATCGCTTCCAGGGCAACGTCTACGTGCCCGGCCATGTCCGCCACCGTGGGACCCTCGAAGAGCGCCCGCAGCGGCACCTCCACGCCGAACATCTCGCGGACCCGCGACACCACCCGCGTGGCCAGCAGCGAGTGCCCGCCAAGGTCGAAAAATCTCTCCGTCACCCCCACGCGCTCCAGGCGCAGCCCCTCCGCCCAGATCCCCGCCAGCGCCTCCTCCACCGGCGTCCGCGGCGCTACGTACCGGTCCTCCGCCGACCTGAGCTCCGGCGCCGGCAATGCCTTGCGGTCCAGCTTGCCGTTGGGCGTCAGCGGCAGCCGTTCCAGGGCGACGAACGCGGACGGGACCATGTACTCCGGCAGGCTCCGCCGCAGGTGCGCGCGCAGCGCGTCCGCCTCCACGTCGCCCGCCACGTACGCCACCACCCGCTTCTCGCCCGCCTCGTCCTCGCGCACGACGACGGCGCAGTCCGCAATGCCGGGCGCCTGGCGCAGCACCACCTCGATCTCGCCCAGCTCGATGCGGAAGCCGCGCACCTTCACCTGGTGGTCGAGCCGCCCCAGGTACTCGATGGCGCCGTCCGCCCGCCACCGCGCCCGGTCGCCCGTCCGGTACAGGCGCGCACCCGGCGCGCTGCTGAAGGGATCGGGAACGAACCGCTCGGCCGTCAGCCCGGGGCGGCCCAGGTAGCCACGCGCCAGCCCGCGGCCGCCGAGGTACAGCTCGCCCGGCACCCCCACCGGGAGCGGCAGCAGCGCGGCACCCAGCACGTAGGCGCGCGTGTTGGAGATCGGCCGGCCGATCGTCGTCGGGCCGCCCGCGCGGCGCAGCGTCCAGGTGCTGTACGTGGTGTCTTCGGAGGGACCGTAGAGGTCGTACACGCGCCTGATCCCGCCGCGGGCGTACAGTGCATCCACCAGTTCGGCCCGCAGCGGCTCGCCCGCCAGGTTCACCGTCCGCACCCCGGACGGGATTCCGCCGCTCTTCAGCAGCGCCGCGATCGCGGACGGCACCGTGTTGACCAGCCGCACCTGGTCCGCCGCGGCCGACTTCGGCAGTGCCAGCGCGTTCTCCACCACGATCACCCGGCCGCCGAGCGCCAGGGGGAGGAAGATCTCGAAGACGGAGAGGTCGAAGGAGATCGACGTCGCCGCCAGCACGCCGGACAGCTCCTCCGCCGTGAAGACGCCCGCCGCCCACGACAGGAGCGCAACCGCGCTCTCGTGCTCGATCGCCACGCCCTTCGGGACGCCCGTGCTCCCGGAGGTGTAGATCAGGTACGCCAGGCTCCGCGGCACGCTTCTGCGCGCCAGGCCGTCGGCGCTCTCCGCCGCGATCCCGGCCGCCGCGCCGTCCACGCTCACCACCGTCACGCCGTCCGGGACGGGAACCGTCGAGCGCAGCGACTCCTGCGTCAGCACCGCCACCACGCCGGAGTCGGAGAGGGTGAACGCGAGCCGCTCGGCGGGATAGGCCGGATCGAGCGGGACGTACGCGCCCCCCGCCTTCAGCACGGCGAGGAGGGAGACGATCATCTCGATCCCGCGCTCCAGGCACACGCCCACCCGCGCCTCGCACCCCACGCCCAGGCGGACGAGGTGGTGCGCCAGCCGGTTCGAACGCTCGTTCAGCTCGCCATACGTCAGCTCCGCTTCCCCGGCGACCACGGCCACCGCCCCCGGCGTGCGCGCCGCCTGCGCCTCGAACAGCTCGTGGATGCACTGGTCGGTGGGATACTCCGCTTCGGTCCGGTTCCATTCCGCCAGCACCACCGCGCGCTCCGCCTCACCGAGCAGCTCCAGCCGCGAGAGCCGCACGTCCGCGTCGGCGGCGACCTGCTCCAGCACCCGCGCCAGGTGGCCGAGCATCCGCTCGGCCGTGCCGCGCTCGAAGAGATCCGTGCTGTAGTTCAATGCGCCGTGCAGGCCCTGGGGGGTCGCCGCGAGCGTCAGGGAGAGATCGAACTTGGCGATCTCCATCGCCGCACCGACGCCGCCGACCTTCAGCCCCGGAAGCGCATCTCCACCGCCCCCGGCCTCCTGCAGGGTGAACATCACCTGGAAGAGCGGCGAGTGGCTCATGCTGCGCTCCGGCTGCAGCTCGGCCACCAGCTTCTCGAAGGGCACCTCCTGGTGCTCGTACGCTCCCAGGGTCACCTCCCGCACACGCCGCAGCACCTCCCGGAAGGACGGGTCGCCCGACAGGTCGGTGCGCAGCACCAGCGTGTTGACGAAGAAGCCGATCAGCTCCTCCACCTCCTTCCTCGTCCGCCCGGCGATCGGGCTCCCGACCACCACGTCCTCGCTGCCGGCGTACTTGCCCAGCAGCACCTGGAAGGCGCCCAGCAGCGTCATGTACAGCGTCGTCCCCTCGCTCCGCCCCAGCACCTGCAGCCGCTCCAGCAGCTCAGGGGAGAGCGCCACCGGAACCGACGCGCCCCGGTACGTCTGCACCGGCGGGCGGGGATGGTCCGTCGGCAGCTCCAGCAGCTCCGGCGCGCCCGCCAGGCGCTCCCGCCAGTACGAGAGCTGCCGCTCCAGCACCTCGCCTTCCAGCTGCTCGCGCTGCCACACCGCGTAGTCGGCGTACTGCACCGCCAGCTCCGGCAACGGCGACTCACGCCCCTCGCGGTACGCCTCGTACAGCGCGGAGAGCTCGCGGTAGAGCACCCCCATGCTCCACCCGTCGCTGACGATGTGGTGCATCGAGAGCAGCAGCACATGGTCTTCCCCGCCCAGCCGCAGCAGCGCCGCACGGAAGAGCGGGCCCGCGGCGAGGTCGAACGGCCGCGCCGCCTCCTCCCCGGCCCGGCGCCTGACCGCCGCCTCGCGGTCCGTCTCGCCGAGCCCCGACAGGTCCTCCACCGGCAGGGCGAACCCGCCGAAGGGCGCGATCACCTGAACCGGCGAGCCGTCCACCGCCGTGAAGACCGTCCGCAGCGCCTCGTGACGCCGGACGATCTCGCCCAGCGCCCGCTCCAGCGCCCGCTCGTCCAGCGCACCCGTCAGACGCAGCGCGGCGGGGATGTTGTAGGTAGCGCTCCCCGGCTCCAGGCGGTCCAGGAACCAGAGGCGTTCCTGCGCGAAGGACAGCGGCAAGGCGTCCGTGCGCTCGGCCGGCACCACCGGCGGCAGCACCGGCAGATCCGCGCGGCGCTCGTCCTCCACGCGCCCAGCCAGCTCCGCCACCGTGGGTCCCTCGAAGAGCGCCCGCAGCGGCAGCTCGACGCCGAACACCGCGCGTATGCGCGAGACCACGCGCGTGGCGAGCAGCGAGTGCCCGCCCACCTCGAAGAAGTTTTCCTTCACCCCCACCCGCTCCAGGCGCAGCACCTCCGCCCAGATCTCCGCCAGCACCTCCTCTACCGGCGTCCGCGGCGCCACGTGCCGGTCCAAGTCCGACGCGAGCTCCGGCGCGGGGAGCGCCCGGACGTCCAGCTTGCCGTTCGGCGTCAGCGGCAGCTGCCCCAGCACCACGAACGCGGACGGCACCATGTACTCCGGCAGGCTCTCCCGCAGGTGCTCGCGCAGCTCAGCCGCCTCCACACCTCCCACGACGTACGCCACCAGCCGATTCTCGCCCGGCACATCCTCGCGCACGATCACCCGCGCCTCGCGCACCTCCGCGTGCGCGGAGAGCACCGCCTCGATCTCCCCCGGTTCGATCCGGAAGCCCCGGATCTTCACCTGCTCGTCCACGCGGCCGATGAACTCCAGCCGCCCGTCCACCTTCCACCGCAGCCGGTCCCCCGTGCGGTACATCCTCGTCCCCGGCTCACTGGCGAACGGATCGGGAACGAAGCGCTCCGCCGTCAGTCCCGGACGATCCAGGTAGCCGCGCACCACGCCGTCGCCACCCACGTACGCCTCGCCGGGCACACCCACCGGCACCGGATTCAGCGCGGTATCGAGGAGATAGATCCGCTGGTTCCCCGTCCCGCGCCCGACGGACACGGTCAGCGCGTCCTCGGC
>DASQBH010000440.1:0-4005 GCA_035635315.1 Longimicrobium sp. | reverse complement strand
GTAGCCGCAAGTGCCGGACGCTACGACACACGAGCGTGCAGGCGGCTTGACCTGGTTGCGGACACGCAGGTGTCAGGGACGCCGCACACCACTCGGCCGCCGAGTCCGCGCAGGCGGACTGCGTGACGTTGTTGCCGCGAGTTCAATCGCTCCCGGGAAGCCGGCGGCAACACCCGGTTGCGGACGCGCAGGTGCGTCGGACGCCGCACACCGCCCGGCCGCCCAGTCCGCGCAGGCGGACTTTGCGCTTTCCCAGCGGCGAATTCATTCGCTCCGCGGGGGAACGGCACATAACCCGATCAGATCCGCAACCGGCATCATCACACTCGCGGGTGATGCCACCACAACGTAGCCGCTCCGCATCCCCTTCCGAAACCACGCCCCTTGACCCGAGGCATTTCATGTAACATTGTAAGTTACATGAAACGCAGCAATCGATTCTCCCTGGCGCTGCACGTCCTGGTGCACCTGGCCGAACGCCCCGGCGAGCCGGCCACGTCGGAGCACCTGGCGGCGTGCGTCCGCACCAACCCCGTCGTGGTGCGGCGGACCCTCGCCGGCCTGCGCGAGGCGGGGCTGGTCGCGTCCGCCGCGGGGCACCGGGGTGGATGGACGCTCGCGCGAGACGCCGGGTCCATCACGCTGCGCGACATCTACGCGGCGCTCGGCGAGCGGCTGCTGTTCGCCATCGACGTCAGCGGCGGCAACCCGGACTGCCGGGTGCAGCGGGCGGTCGCGGGAACGCTGGACGACTTTCTCAACGACGCCGAGGCGCTGCTGGCGGCCCGCCTCTCCAGCATCACGCTGGCGGACGTGGCCGCGCAGGTCTGCGCCATCGGCAACGGCAGAAGCACAGGGGGCTGAGATGAAATCGGATCGATACGACGTGGTGGTGGTGGGCGGCAGCTTTGCGGGAATGGCCGCGGCGCTGCAGCTGGGGCGGGCCCGCCAGCGGGTGCTGGTGGTGGATGCGGCGCGTCCGCGCAACCGCTTTGCCCACGCGTCGCACGGCTTTCCCGGCCAGGACGGCCGCGCGCCGGCGGAGATCGTGGCCACCTTTCGCGCGGAGGTGCGGGCGTACCCCACCGCCACCATCATCGAAGACGAAGTCACGCACGCCCGCGCCCTGGACGATGGATTCGAGCTCACCCTGGCGTCCGGATCCACCGTCACCGCACGCCGCCTGGTCCTCGCCACGGGCGTCGTCGACGACCTGCCGGACGTCCCGGGGCTCCGCGAGCGCTGGGGCGTGTCGGTGCTGCACTGCCCGTACTGCCACGGCTACGAGGTCGCGGGCCGCCGCTTCGGCGTGCTGGCGAACGGCGAGATGGCCGTGCACCAGGCGCTGCTCGTGGCCGACTGGAGCGACGACATCACCCTCTTTCTCCACGGCGTGCTGCAGCCGGACGGGGAGCAGCGCGCACAGCTGGCCGCGCGCGGCGTGCGGATCGAGGAACGCCCGGTCGCCGCGCTGGCCGGCGAAGGAACGGAGCTTTCCGGCGTGCGGCTGCAGGACGGGGAGGTGATCGGGATCGACGCGCTGTTCACGCAGCCGCGCACGCGGATCGCCAGCCCGCTGGCGGAGCAGCTGGGATGCGAGCTGGAGGACGCACCCGCCGGACCCATCATCCGCACCGACGCGCAGAAGGCGACCAGCGTCGCGGGCGTGTTTGCCGCCGGAGACGCCGCGCGCGCGTTCGCCAACGCCACCATGGCGGCGGCGGACGGCGTCATGGCCGGCATCGCCGCGCACCGGTCGCTCGTTTTCCCCACGGCCTGACCCGCGCGGAGAGCGCTCGAAACCGCGCCACCCGCCATTCGTCCCACCACCCTGCGTGGATCGAAGCGGACCGGGCGATCATCTCATGAAGGAGAGGATGATCGCTGCGTCCGCACGCCCCCTCCGCTCGCCTGGGCTCGCACCTTCCCCAGAACTGCTGGGGGAGGTTGGTGGGACCGACGGATTGCGGGAGAATGGCGATGGCAAGGGACGCGGAGAACCCGCGAAGCGCCCTCCGCGTCTCTCTTTTCCTCCGCGTCCTCCGCGTGAAATCTGTTCAGGAGGCACGCACCAGGAGGCGGTCGGCGGCGGCGAGGCCGGAGGTGACGGCGCCCTCCACCGTGGGCGCGTACATCCAGTCCCCCGCCAGCACCGCCCGCGGCGCGGAGTCGAACGCCAGCGAGCGCAGCGCGGGAAGGCGGCCCAGCGCGCCGGGGCCGAAAAGTGTCCACCCGTCGCGCCAGTCGTAGAAGCGCGCCTGGAGCACGGCGCGGTCGATCCCCGGCAGCGCGCGCACCACGTCGGGGAGGAGCAGGGCGAGCGCGTCGTCGGCCGTGGCGCCCAGCAGCCGCTCGGCCGCGTGGGGGAGGGCGAAGACCACCAGCAGGCCCTTGCCGGGCGGCACCAGCCCGGCCACCTTGTTCTCCTGCACGCAGATGGCGGCCACGCTGCGCGCCTCTCCGGGGGCGAAGGAAAGGCCGAACCAGCGCACGCCGGCGGGGCGGTTCAGCGTAAGCGCCAGCGAGGCGGCGGGACGCACCCGCACGCCGTACAACGTTTTCGCGGCATCGGGTGTCAAAAATTTAGCAACGCGGTGAGCCTCCGGCGCGGGGAGCGCCACCACCGCCGCGCCGAACCGCTGGCTCCACCCCTGGCCCGAAACCTGGACTCCGTCGCCGGCCGTATCCACCTCGGTCACGGGGGTGGACAGGTGGACGGCCGCGCCGGCCTCGCGCAGGCGGTCCGCCGCCGCGCGGCAAAAGCCGCCGGCGCCGCCGCGCAGGGCACGCACCTCCAGGTTCATCCCCTGGCGGGCCAGAGCATGGTAGAAGCCGGCACTGGCCTCGTCCGGCAGGGTGCCGTAGAGGGTGGCCAGCAGCGGGGCCGCCAGCAGGTCCACGAAGTCGCGGCCCAGCTCGCGCCGGCCCCACGCCGCGATGGACTCGGCGTCCAGCCCCGCCGCCACCGCGCGCTCCAGGGCGCCCAGGTCCAGGTCGCCGCCGTGGCGCTGCAGGAAGGGAAGGTACTGGGCGCCCATCCGCAGCTTGAGCTGCAGCGGCAGCGCGCCCGAGGCCAGCATGCTGGCGGGGGAGCCGTAGACCACCTCGTGCGCGCGGCCCTTTCGCCACAGCGCGTCGCGGCCGGGGGAGCGCTCCGCCAGCGCCCCGGCGCCCGCCGCGCCCAGCAGGCCGAAGAAGCGGTCGTAGCTGGCGCTGTACAGCTGCACGGCGGGGTCGATGCGCCACCCGTCCGCGGCGTCGTCCGTCCAAGTTCGCCCGCCCACGTGGGGCGCGGCGTCGAAGACGGTGACGGAGGCGCCGGCCGCGTGCAGGCGCAGGGCCGCGGCCAGCCCGGCGGGGCCCGCGCCGCAGACGGCAACGGAGAGATCACGCGCGCTCATGCCGCGCAGCCCCACGCAACCGCCGCGCCGGAGCGGAGTTGCGCCGTACGGACGCTCGTTCTAGTTTCCGCAGTTCAATCCGAACCTCCATCTGGAGCACCCCATGAAGCGCAGAGACTTCCTCCTGCAGAGTGCGGCGGCCACCGCCGCGCTGGGCGCAGGATCGGCGATCCTGCCCCGGCTGGCCTCGGCCGCCGTGCCGATGGACCCGCTGGACGCGGCCGTGAGCCGCGAGCTGGCCATGCGCGCGCTCGACGCGGCCCGCTCGGCCGGTGCCACCTACGCGGACTTTCGCCTGGCGGCCAACCGGGGCCAGGCGCTGGGCACGCGCGAGCGGCAGATCACCTTCTTCAACGACTCCGAGACCTTCGGCTTCGGGGTGCGGGTGATCGCCAACGGCGCCTGGGGCTTCGCGGCCAGCCGCGACCTGAACGCCGACGAGGTGGTGCGCGTGGCCCGGCAGGCGGTGGCGCAGGCCCGCGCCAACTCTGCCGCCCGGTCGCGCCCGCTGGAGCTGGCCCCGGTGGAGGCCGTTCCCGACGGCAAATGGACGTCGCCGATGGAGATCGACCCCTTCACCGTCCCCATCGAGGACAAGGTGGAC
>DASQBH010000439.1:0-2052 GCA_035635315.1 Longimicrobium sp. | reverse complement strand
CACGATGTCGGCCAGGCGGACGTGCTGGGCCACGGCGCGGGGCAGGGGATAGTTGCGGTTGCCCAGGATGGTGCGCGACCGGTGGCTGCTGCGAAAGCGAAAGTCCAGCCCGGTGTGGAACTCGGTGGAGTTGAAGATGGCCTCTTCCAGCTGAATCCCCTTTGCCCCCAGCACGTCGCCGAACCGCCGGTCGCCGAACAGGTTGGGCCGCGCGTACACGTCCGCCGCGGCGCAGATCAGGCTGGCCCAGCGGTGGCTGGTGTGGTCGCGGCCGCCGGCGAGCCCCTGCATGGCCTGGGCGATCACGTTGTTGCTGATGAGGTATTTGGAGAAGCCGTCGTAGAACTCGCTGAACGGCTTGCCCTCGATCAGGCTCACCACCCACGCCATCCCGCAGATGGTGCCGCCGGAGACGGTGGAAAGGCCCACCACGCTGGGGAGCAGCCCCACGCGGTCCATCAGCCGCAGGGTGCCCAGGTGGAACGCCGCGGCGCGGTATCCGCCGCCGGAGAGCGATACGGCAAGGTTCCCCAGCGGGCGCCGCGGATCGAACGGCGCGGGGGTGCCTGCGGCGGCGTTCGCGGGGTCGGCGGGTTCGGGCGGGGGTGCGGACGGAAGATCGGAAGCGGGTGTGGATGCAGGCGTCGGGTCGGTCATCGGGGAGGGCCTCGGACGGGCGGGGAGTGGATGGAAGACGAGGAATAGAAATCCCCCGCCTCCCATCGGTCAATGAATTCCTCGCCCTCCGCCACCGATTGTCGTACCGGTTGCGTATGATGGGCCTCGACGGCCGATTTCACCGCGAGTTTCCATCCCACGCCTTGTTGGAGAGATGCGGAACAAGGAGCATCGTTCGGACTCGATCCCCATATCCCTGCCCGCTATTCCCTATTCCCTATTCCCTATTCCCTATTCCCTATTCCCCATTCCCTGTCCCGTTGTCCCCTACTCGCCTTCCAGCACCAGCGGCTGGTACTCCGGATGCCGCTCGATGTACGCGCGAACGAACGGGCACCACGGCGCCACCTTCACGCCCCGGCTCTTGGCCTCTTCCAGCGCGTGCTTCACGATGCGCCCGCCGATCCCCTGTCCCTCCAGCTCAGGCGGCACTTCGGTGTGGGTAAGGTAGAGCGCCCCGTCGCGCTCCATGTACTGCAGGACGGCCGTGCCGCCCTCCACGGCCAGCTCGTAGCGGCTCTGCTGCTTGTTGTCGGTAATCCCGCCCTGTTCCTGCGCCATCCATCCTCCAGGTGTCGTGTGCATCGTGCCCCGTCTGGCCGCGGAGCCTGCGTACCCCTGCGCAACCGCCGGACCACGCGCCGCCGGAAGCGGATGGTCAGCTGCCGAGGAAGCGCTTGGCCACGCGGATGTAGCGCCGGTCCTGCTCCTCTTCGGGGAGCGCCTCCGCCGCCTGCAGCAGCTTGCGGACGTGGCGGTGCAGCCGCGGCTCGCCCCAGCGGTAGCCGGTGGCGGCTTCGGCGCTGGCGGTGTTGGCGTCGCGCGCGGCCTCGATCAGCGCCCGCGCCGCCGCCGCGTCGAACCTGGGGTCGTCGCGCGGTGGCAGGCCGAACAGCCCCGGCGGCACGAACCCCGAATCCTCCTTCATGAACGCTCTCGACATGTCCACGCACTCCGCCGTACGGTTGATGAGGCACCACCGCGTCGCAATGAGCAAATCTGCTGCCCGACCGGCTTTATCCAGGCCGTGAGGTTCATGGCGCATATCTACCAGCCACGTGCCGTCCGCCCACGGGGCGAATGAATTCGCCGCTGGAAAGTCGCAAAGTCCGCCTGCGCGGACTCGGCGGCCAGGCCGTGCAGGGCGTTCCATGCACCTGCGCGTCCGCAACCGGCCATGCTCCAAGGTTGCTCCGAACCTTCGGATGCGCAGCCCCGCGGGGTTTGCGGGGCTTCCCGCAGTTCCATCCGCGTGTTCGCCTCGCCCGGGACGGTGCCGGCTGGCGCGGCGCGGGGGGCATCCCGTACGATTGCACCACCTGGCCGAACCCGTCGCGGCCGATCCTGATGCTCCCGCAACGTTCGAAGCATGCC
>DASQBH010000438.1:0-4300 GCA_035635315.1 Longimicrobium sp. | reverse complement strand
CGGCTCCTGGGCGCCATCCCCCTTCTGCTGGGGATCCTGACGCTCATCTTCTTCGTGATGCACCTGGCCCCGGGCGACCCCACGGACCGGATCTTCACCAATCCGAACGTGAGCCCCGAGGTCATCGAGCAGATGAAGCGCAACCTGGGGCTGGACAAGCCGCTGCACGTGCAGTACGGCCGCTGGCTCTGGTCGTTCATCCGCGGCGACTTCGGCTACTCGTTCGGGCAGATGCGCCCCATCAACGAGATCCTGCCCACGGTGCTGTGGAACACCCTGCAGCTCACGCTCATCTCGCTGGTGGTGATCTTTGTCCTGGGGATGCTGATCGGCATCGTGCAGGCGGTAAAGCAGTACAGCCTGGCCGACAACGTGCTCACCTTCGTGGCGCTGTTCTTCTACTCGATGCCCAGCTTCTGGTTCGCCCTGATGCTGATCCTGATCTTCTCGCTGCGGGCGGGCCAGGAAGGGTGGTTCCTGCAGTTTCCGGCTTCGGGGATGACGAGCATCGAGTACGAGTACATGGGCGCCGGCGGCAAGTTCATGGACCGGGCGCGGCACCTGTTCCTTCCCGCGGTGGCGCTGGGGGTGGGCTCGGCGGCGGGGGTCGCGCGCTACATGCGCGGGGCCATGCTGGAGGTGATCCACCAGGACTTCATCCGCACGGCGCGGGCAAAGGGGCTGTCGGAGAACACCGTCATCTTCAAGCACGCGCTGCGCAACGCCCTCATCCCCATCATCACCCTGCTGGGGCTGTACCTTCCCTTCCTGCTGTCGGGGGCGGTGCTGGTGGAGACCATCTTTGCCTGGCCGGGGATGGGGCGCACCATCGTTGAGGCCATCCTGGCCCGCGACTACCCGCTGGTGATGGCCACCAGCTTCGTGATCGCGTCCATCGTCGTCCTGGGCAACCTGCTGTCGGACGTGCTGTACGCCGTGGTTGACCCCCGTATCCGGAACGAGTGACATGGTGCGCGCTTCTCCCGACGTCGAGTCCGTGCCGCCCGAGCCCATGCCCAGCGCCGCCCCCGCCGCGGCGGCCCCCGTCCGCGCGGGAGGCGCGGCGTGGACGCGCATCGTGACGCTGGTGCTGGCCTGGGGCTTCCTGTTCTCCGTCGTCTTCCTGTCGATGGCCAAGATCCGCGGCATCCCGGGGATGCGGCGGGTAGGGGTGGACATCTACCTGGCGCTGGCCACGCTGCTGGTGCTGTTCGGCGCGCTGCTGTGGTGGACGTGGCAGTCGGTGAGCCCGCACCACCTGGCCCGCCGGCGGCAGAAGGGCGACAGCCAGTGGGCCATCGCGGGGCGGCACTTCAAGAAGAACCGGCTGGCCATGGCGGGGCTGGCGGTGATGATCCTGCTGTACGTCATCACCCTGGTCACCCCGCTCATCGCGCCGTACGACCCGGCCGCGCAGGGCGACATCATCACCTCGCGCTACCTGGCGCCCAGCGCCGAGCACCTGATGGGCACCGACAAGTTCGGGCGCGACATCTTTTCGCGCGTGCTGTACGGCGCCCGCATCTCGCTCTCCATCGGCTTCGTGGCGGTGGGGATCAGCGTGACGCTGGGAACGCTGATCGGCGCGCTGGCCGGCTACTTTGGCGGCTGGGTGGATGGCGTGCTGATGCGCTTCACGGACATGATGCTGGCCTTCCCCCGCCTGGTGCTGCTGATCGTGGTGATCGCGGTGTTCGAGAACCAGAGCATCTGGCTGGTGGTGGTGGTGCTGGGCCTTACGGGGTGGATGGGCACGTCGCGCATCGTGCGCGGCGAGGTGCTGAGCCTGCGCGAGCGCGAGTTCGTGCAGGCGGCGCGGGCGCTGGGGATGGGCGACTGGCGCATCATCGTGCGCCACGTGATCCCGAATACGATGGCGCCGGTGATCGTCTCCGCCACGCTGGGCATCGGCCTGACCATCCTGACGGAGGCGTCGCTCTCCTTCCTGGGGCTGGGGGTGCAGCCGCCCACGCCCAGCTGGGGGAACATGGTGTCGGACGGCCGCGACGCGCTCACCCAGGCGTGGTGGATCGCCACCTTCCCGGGGCTGGCCATCGTGCTGACGGTGGTGGCGTTCAACCTGCTGGGCGACGGCCTGCGCGACGCGCTGGACCCGCGCCTGCGCACGTGAGATGCTCTGGGCCACGCTGGACGACTGCATCGCGCGCGCGGCGCCCGGGGTCTGGATTCCGCAGACGCCGGACGGGGTTCCTCTGGTCGACACCGGCGTGATGGCGGACGTGCTGGCGCTGTATCCCGATCTGCGGATGAGCTACGAGGAGTTCCTCACGCTGCCGCGGGAGGTGCACGGGGACTGGATCGATGGGCAGGTGGTGCTGAAGGGAGGGCAGACAAGGCGGCACCAGGAGGTGCTGGGGCTCCTCATGGCGACGGTGCAGTGCTGGCTCGATGCGCACGACGCAGGAGATTCGCTGTTCAATTTCCAGATGCGTGCCGTTCCGGGTGGTCCCGGCCGCGAGGTGGAGTGCCTGTGCCTGACGCATGAGCATTACCGGGAGCGCGTGCGCTTCTCGTACGTGGACGGCCCCGCGGACGTCGTTTTCGAAATCCTGAGCGACTCGACGCGGGAACGGGACCTGGAGATGCGGCTGGAGTACGCCCGCGGCGGCGTGCCCGAGTACTGGATGATCGATCCGGAGCGGAAGTGGGCCGAAGTCTGCCGGCTGACGGGCGAAGGCACCTACGAGACGGTGTGTGACGGGCGTTCGGGCGTGCTCGGGAGCGAGTTCTTCCCGGGTCTGTGGTTCCGGACGGAATGGCTGTTGAACGAGCCCCGTCCCAGGATGGACACCGTTTTCCACGAGTGGGGACTGCTGCGCGGAGCCGCGGCATGAGCGAGGCAAGCACGATGATCGCGCAACTGCAGAAACCCGGGTGGATCAGCTTCGAGGAGTTCCTGGACTCGTACGACGGGGTTCGGGCGGAGTGGGTGGACGGGAAGGTGGAGGAGATGAGCCCGGCGTCGGACCGGCATGCGGACATTTCGGACTTTCTGATCACGCTGCTGCGGGTGCTGGTGGCCGGCACGAACGCAGGGGTCGTGCGCTCATCGCAGGTGGCCATGCGGATCGGCAGGGTGGCACGTGTGCCCGACCTGCTCTTCCTGAAGGCGGAACACGCCAGCCGGCTGACGCCGAGCCACGTGGAGGGCGCGGCGGACCTCGCCATCGAGATCGTGAGCCCGGACAGCCGGGAGCGTGACCGCAAGCAGAAGTTCCGCGAGTACGAACAGGCTGAAGTCGCGGAGTACTGGATTGTCGATCCGTTGCGGGAGACGGTGGAGCTGTACCGCCTGGACGAGCAGCGCCGCTACGCTCTCGTTGCTGCAGAAGGAGACCCGCCGCGGCTCACCAGCACCGTGCTGCCGCAATTCTGGATTGATCCGCGCTGGCTGTGGAGCAGCCCCATGCCGGATCCGATGCTGGTATTCAGGGAATGGGGGCTGATTTGAAGGAACGGGACATCACGGGGGCGGCGGCGCGCGACGCGGCGGGCGGGCCCATTCTGCAGGTGGACAACCTGCGCACCTGGTTCACCACCGACGGCGGCGTGGCGCGCGCGGTGGACGGCGTGTCGTTTCACGTGAACCCCGGCGAGACGCTGGGGATCGTGGGCGAGTCGGGGAGCGGCAAGTCCGTCACCTCGCTCTCGGTGATGCGGCTGATCCCCACCCCGCCCGGCAAGATCCAGGAGGGCTCGCGCATCCTGTTTCGCGGCGCGGACGGGGAGATGGAGGACCTGGCGGCGGCCACGGAGTCGCGGATGCGGCAGATCCGCGGCAACGACATCGCCATGATCTTTCAGGAGCCCATGACCTCGCTGAACCCGGTGTTCACCGTGGGCGACCAGATCGTGGAGTCGCTGCGGCTGCACCAGGGGCTCAACAAGAAGCAGGCGCGCGACCGGGCCATCGAGATGCTGCAGCTGGTGGGCATTCCCATCCCCCACCAGCGCGTGGACGAGTACCCGCACCAGCTTTCCGGCGGCATGCGCCAGCGCGTGATGATCGCCATGGCGCTCAGCTGCGAGCCCTCGCTGCTGATCGCCGACGAGCCGACCACGGCGCTCGACGTCACGATCCAGGCGCAGATCCTCGAGCTGCTGCACGACCTGCAGCAACGCACGCAAATGGCGCTGCTCTTCATCACGCATAACCTCGGGGTGGTGGTCGAGATCGCCGACCGCGTCATCGTCATGTACGCCGGGCGGGTGGTGGAGGAGGCCGCCGTGCTGCCGCTCTTCAAGAGGCCGCTCATGCCCTACACGCAGGGGCTCCTCC
>DASQBH010000437.1:0-2861 GCA_035635315.1 Longimicrobium sp. | reverse complement strand
ACCAGCCCCGCGAAGTCCTCGCTCCCCAGCCGGCCCAGCCACGTCTCCTCCAGCGGCCGCGCATCGTCGAAGCGCGGGCCGTACCAGGCCACGCCCAGCCCGTACGGCCCCATCATGGTCTTGTAGGTGGCGCAGACCAGCGCGTCGGGCTGGATGCGCTGCAGGTCGAACGGCATCGCGCCGACGGACTGCGTGGCGTCGACGATGAACATCGCCCCCACCTCGCGCGCCCGGGCGCCGATGCGCTCCAGGTCGAAGCGCGTGCCGTCGGCCCAGTGCACGTTGCCCAGCGCCACCAGCGCGGTGTCGCCGTCGATCGCCTCCAGCAGCCGCGCGTTCCACTCCTCGCCGCGGCGGGGGCTGCCGGCGGGCGGCTCCACGGCGCGCATCCGGGCGCCCGTGTCCGCGCACAGACGGCGCCAGGGATAGACGTTGCTGGGGAACTGCGCGTGCGCCACCACCACGTTCTGCCCCGCGCGCAGCGACAGGTTCTTCGCCACCGTCGCCATGCCGTACGAGACGGCGGGGACCAGCGCCACCCGCGAGGGATCGGGCGCGTTCACCAGCCGCGCGAACAGCGCCCGCGCCCGGTCCGCGTCCGTAAAGAAGTCGCTGGCGCGGATGCTGGTGGGATCGCGGCGGCGCAGCAGGGCGGCGATCCCGGCCTCTTCGACGGGGCGCGCGAGGGGGCTGAGGTACGCGGTGTTCAGGTAGTGCTCGCCCTCGGGAAGGGAGAACAGGTGGCGCTGGCTGCTGAGCATGGTGTCCATCCGGCGGATGCGGTCGGGTGTGGTGCAGCAGAGTAGCGCGCCTGACGGGTGATCGCGAGCCCTCGCACGACCGGATCGATGTCCATCGATCCCCCGGATCCGCCGCCACATGAAGCGACGAAAGGCCGTGCCCGGGGGGCACGGCCTTCCTGAAACGCTCCCGGCCTGAGCCGCGGCGCCGCCGGTCAGTAGCCGTAGCTGCTGCCGGGAGACGCGCCGGCCGCGTACCCGCCGGGGCCGCCGAAGGTGTACAGCGGCAGGCCGAGCTCCTGCAGCGCACGCGCCGGCACCGGGAAGTGCAGGAACGTGCCCTCGTGCAGGTCGCCCCAGCCGCGCGAGTCGATGAACCACGCACCGAAGTTGTGGTGGTAGTTCTCCATCCGCTTTTCCCACTTGAGCATCTCCAGCAGGCTGCCGCAGCTGCCGTCGGGCAGCCTGGGCGTGCAGGTGGGGTTCAGCCCGGACGCGTTGGCGGGCCCCAGCCCGTTGGGCACGCGGGTCTCGTTGATGATGTCGGCCGCGCCGGCCGGGCTGCCGGTGCGGTACAGGCCCTCCGCCTTGAGCAGGCGCAGGTCGCGGCCGCTGAGCAGGATGGACGGGCCCTGGTAGCCCAGGCTGCCGTCCAGGCGGGCGTCGCGGTACAGCGACCAGCGCCAGGTGCCGCGGTCCGCGCGCACGTGGCCGCGGGTGCCGCCGTACACGAGGTACTTGCCGGGGTTCTGGGCCTGCGCCGTTTCGTTGCCGCCCTGGGGAAAGCGCTTGTCCTGGGTCTTGATCAGGAAGGGCGTGCGGTTGAGCAGCGGCGTGTTGATCCAGGCCTGGTACGCGCCCGACTGGTCGGCCATGCCGTGGATGAAGTACGACGTCTGCGCCCACGCACCGGCCTGCACCGCAAAGCCGACGTACAGGTGCGTGAAGTGGGCCCACACGTCGGGATCCGTTTCGATCGCCAGGTTCTCGCAGCTTGCGCCCGCGCAGGCAAAGCTGGCGTCCACGTCGGCGATGACCGCGTTCCAGTCGACGGCGCCGCGCTCGGCGGGGGTGCGGGCCACGCCGGCGCGCAGCAGCGCCTGGTAGCCGTTGATGGTCTTGAGGAAGTCCTCCTTGGACATCCCCACGTTGCCGAACCAGGAGGCCGGGATGGTGAAGTCGCTGGCGGCGGCGATGGAGGCGGCCTCGTCCAGCTGGGCCAGCGCCGCGGCCATCACCTGGCTGTACGGCTGCAGCACCGCCGTTGTTGGGTCCACGCCCTGGTCGTACACGAACGCCTGGTCGTAGGTCAGGGCCAGCAGGCCGTGGCCCAGGCCCTGGACGAAGCGCGCCCAGGCGCGAGCGCGGGGCGTGTTGTCGGCGTTGGTGGCCGGGTCCGTGATCTGGACGGCGCCGGGGTTGGCCGGGTCGGTGGCGTTCAGGCCGTCCACCGCCGCCTGGATGGCGTCGTACGAGGAGTACCAGATCTCCTGGTACGTGGACGCGAACGCATCCGTTGTCGTGTTGTTGATGGGCAGGCGCGGGATTCTCGACAGCTGGATCATGCCGAGGTTGGCCGCCATCGACGAGTGCTGGAACGCAGCGGTGCTCAGCACCAGGTCGGTCTGGAACGTGTAGCCGTAGAACAGGGTGAGGTACGAGCCGGCGATCTGCGTTTCCACGTCGCCCGCGTCGCTGGCGGCCAGCGTCTGGCTGGGCGTAGTGGGAGTGGGCACCGTAAGGTCCTCGCACGCACCCGCGCTTGCGAGAAGCATCGCGCACAGACCGGTGGTCCTGAGTAGCCGCATGACGTTCTCTCCTGGTGGCCGCCTGCGCCGCGAGGGCGGTGGCGGCATCCGTGTGTGTGGAAACCGAGCTGGAAGGGAGTGGTGATTGCGCCCGCCGCGATCACACGGCGGATGGGCCTCGTTCAACCTCCTGTGTGCCGGCGGCCCGGGGCAGGCCGCCGAGGGGTTTGTCTGCCGACACGGAACGGGCGCGAACCCACCTGCGTTCCGCGCCGCGCCTGCGGCAGACGTCTGGGGGACGCCCGGGATCTGCCCGGGTGGAACCGCCTGCGCCTGCAAAGATCCTGTTTCGCCAGCACCTCCCGCGAAGTAG
>DASQBH010000436.1:0-8067 GCA_035635315.1 Longimicrobium sp. | reverse complement strand
CGTCAAGCTCAGCCCCGAGGGCGAGCCGGAGATCTACGCCACCACGCGCATGTTCGGCACGGTGCTGGAGAACTGCGTGCTGGACGAGCACCGCCGGGTGAACTTCGACGACATCAGCATCACCGAGAACACCCGCATCTCGTACCCGCTGCCGTACATCCGCAACTTCGTCCCCGACGCGCGCGGCGGGCACCCCAAGAACGTGGTGTTCCTCACGGCCGACGCGTACGGCGTGCTCCCCCCCGTCAGCCGGCTCACCAGCGAGCAGGCCATGTTCTACTTCCTCTCCGGCTACACGGCCAAGGTGGCCGGCACGGAGCGGGGGGTAAAGGAGCCGCAGCCCACCTTCAGCGCCTGCTTCGGCGCCGTCTTCATCCCCCTGCACCCCGGCGTGTACGCGGAGATGCTGGGCGACAAGCTGCGGGAGCACGGCTCGCGCGTGTGGCTGGTGAACACCGGGTGGACGGGCGGCCCGTACGGCGAGGGAAGCCGGATGAAGCTGGCCCACACCCGTGCCATGGTGCGCGCCGCGCTGGCGGGGGCGCTTGACGACGTGGAGACCACCACCGCGCCCTTCTTCGGCCTGCAGATCCCCACCCGCGTGCCGGGCGTACCCTCCGAGGTGCTGAACCCGCGCGACACGTGGAGCGACAAGGCCGCCTACGACGCGCAGGCGGCCAGGCTGGCGGGGCTGTTCGCCGAGAACTTCGAGCGCTTCGCCGACCGCGTGCCCGAGGCCGTCCGGGCCGCCGGCCCGAAGTCGTCCTGAGCGGAGGCTTCGGAAGGTGCGGAGGCGGGCCGGAGCCGATGGGCGCTCCGGCCCGCCTTCGCTTTCTGCTCCGCGGCGCAGGATGTAGATTCTCCCGCACAGACCCCGGACCCGAGACCGACCATGACAGACGCCCAGCCGGCCCCGCAGGGGGTTCCGCCGTCCATCGACCGGATCCTGCGGCGGTTCGCCACCCTTACCCCGGACATGACGCGGCAGGCGCTGGTGCAGTACGCCAACAAGCTGCCGCCGCTGCCGGAGCACCTGAAAGGGGTGGACCTGGAGCAGTACCGCGTGCACGAGTGCCAGACGCCGGTGGCCATCTTTCCCGAGGTGGTGGACGGAAAGATGTACTACCACGCCGAGGTGCCGCGGGAGAGCGCCGCCATCCGCGCGCTGCTGGCGATGATCTTCGACGCGGTGAACGGCCAGCCGCCGGAGACGGTGCTGGGAATTCCGCAGGACTTCGTGCGGCAGGTGATGGGCAAGATCGGCCTTTCCGCGCGCGAAGCGGGGCTCACGGCCATGGTGGAGCGGCTGAAGCGCGCCGCCCGCGCCGCCGCGGCCGAGCGCGACGCGGCGTGACGGGGTGAACGGGTGACGGGGTGATGGAGGGTCCCGCGACTCCTTCGTCGAATCCACGGGCCGGTGGGGAACGGCCGACAGCGCGGGGGAGACCACCGCTCACGTACCGGAGCACTCCCGCACCCGCTCACCCGCTCCGCCCCTTGCGCGCGCACGGCGGGGTGCTTCTTTTACCGGCCCGGCACGGGGCCTACCCTGCCGCGCGTGTAGACATCAGGAGAACGATTCGTGAAGGCTGACGTGTTTCGGCGGCGGGTGCGCGGCGCCGCGTGGCTGCTTCCGGTGGCGCTGCTGGCCGGGTGCGAGCCCGGCGCGGAGGGCGGCTTTGACCGCGTGGCGTACCGCGGTGAACCCGAGGCCCCGCGCATTGCGCACCCCGACCCGCCGGCCGTGACCCCCGGCACCACCGTGGGGGCCACCGCCGCGCGCATCGTGGCCGCCAACCTGCCGCAGGGCGTTACGCAGGCCATGGTGGACGCGGGACAGGACCAGTTCGGCACGGTGTGCGCCGCCTGCCACGGACAGGGCGGCATCGGCAGCCCGGCCGGCCCCCCGCTGAACGACGCGACGTGGCTCAACATCACGGGGCAGTACCCCGAGATCATCACCATCATCAACAACGGCGTGGCCGCCCCCAAGCAGTACCCGGGGATGATGCCGCCCAAGGGCGGCGGCAGCTTTGACGACCAGCAGGTGGCCGCCATCGCCGCCTACGTGTACGCGCTGAGCCACCAGGGGGGGGCATGAGCCGCAAGGAACCCGCCGACGACACCTTTGGCACCGTCGAAGGCCGCTACGAGAAGTGGAGCCAGGCCAACCCGCGCCGCCGCGGGCCGTCCGCGCTCAAGGTCCCCGAGCTCAGCGACAGCGCCGAACGGATGGTGGGGATGGCGGCCGGCTTCGGGGCCGGCGCGCTGCTGCTGCTGCTGGCGCTGGTGGCCGGCACGGCTGCTGCATCGTGGGCGCGCATCGACCGCAGCGGGGCCGCCGTGGGCTACTCCATCGCGACCTTCTTTCTGCTGCTGGCGGGGCTGGGCGCGCTGGCGGCCACGTACAACCACGTCTTCCGGATCATTCCGGGCGACGCGCCGGAACATCACTGATCGTCGGCTTCCGTCCGGTCCGGCCGCAAGCCGGACCGGAGGGGAGCGGTGAGCGTGCGAGGGAGGACAATCTCCTCCCCCCGGGTCACCCCTGCGCTTCGAAAAGAACGGCAGGTCGCATTAGGATCGCGCTCTAAAGGTTGACAGCGAGGCCTCTGCGACGTATTGTGTGTCACATTCCCGTGCGACTGCACAACCAGACACATACGTTTCCTGCTCCTTTTCCCCCACAGGAGGCTCCATGTCCCGTGTCCGTATGGTTTACGCCCTGGCCTGCCTTGGCATTCTGATCACCACCGGCGGCTGCGCCGAGACGGCAACCGCGCCCAGCGCCGCGAGCATCGAGGCGAGCGCCGACCGCTCCAGGAAGCCCACGCCGGCGGACTCGATGACGGTGTCGCCCACCTCGGACGACATTTCGGTCGCGGGCGGCGTGATCCTGAGCGGCGGCGGACGCTCGGACTGACGCGGTTTTCCTGGCTGACAATCAGCTCCCTGGGGCGGCGTTCTCGCCGCCCCTCTTTCTAGTGCCTTGCCTGTGCCGTTGACCCCCAACATCTCTGCCCTGCTGGAGCGTGCCACGTTCCAGGAGCGCGCCGGCACCTGGGACGAGGCTGCCGGCACGTTGCACCTGGTCTACGTAGCGAGCTGCGAAGCGGGCAATGCCTCCTCGCTGCTCGAAGCCGTCGTGCGTCTGGGCCACTGTCACCGGCTGGCCGGCCGGCATGAGCTTTCCGAAGACATGCTGGGGCTGGCGCACACCCTGGGCGAGCTGCACGGACGCGACGACATCGTGGGCCGTGCCCTGAACGGGCTTGGGGTGCTGGCACAGCAGCGCGGCAACATGGACGCGGCGGAGCAGCTGTTCCTGCAGGCCAACGAGTACGGCCGCCGCGCGGAAAACCAGGAGGTGATCGGCGAGACGGAGCAGAACCTGGGGGTGGTGGCCAACATCCGCGGCGACGTGGACGAGGCGCAGACGCGTTACGAGACCGCGCTGGAGTACCTGGATCCCGTGCGCAGCGTGCGCGGCCGCATCACCTCGCTCAACAACCTGGGGCTGCTGCTCCTGGAGAAGGGCAGGCTCGACGAGGCCGCCGTGCACCTGGGCGCGGCGCTGCGCATCTGCCAGGAGGTGGGCGACGTGGTGCGCGAGGGCGCCGTGCACATCAACCACGCCGAGCTCTACCTGGCCCGCGGAGAGATGGACCGCGCGCGCGAGGCGTGCGACGAGGGGTTCGAGATCTTCAGCCGGTTGAACGACGAGCAGCGGCAGGCCGACGCGCTACGGTTCTACGGCGTGATCTACCGCGAGACCGGCAAGCTGCACCTGGCAGAGATCCACCTGCAGCGCGCCATCCAGATCACCCACGCCACCAACCCTCTTCTCGAGGCGAACACGCAGCGCGAGATGGCGCGGGTGCTGCGCATGCAGGGGCGCAACCGGCAGGCGCTGGAGGCGCTCAACCGCTCGCACGCGCTGTTCACCAGCCTGCAGGCCCGGTCGGACCTGGCCGACATCGACCAGCGGGTGGCCGAGCTGGAGGTGGACTTTCTCTCCCTGGTGCGGTTCTGGGGCGAGTCGATCGAAGCCAAGGACCGCTACACGCTGGGCCACTGCGCGCGCGTGGCGGATTACGCCTGCCGCATCGCCGAGCGGGCGGGGCTCACGGAGCGGGACCTGGTGTGGTTCCGGATGGGCGCCTTTCTGCACGACGTGGGAAAGACGGAGGTGCCCGAGGAGATTTTGAACAAGCCGGGGCGGCTTACCGACGAGGAGCGCGCCATCATGGAGCGCCACACGGTGATCGGCGACGAGATGCTGGCGCCGGTGGAGTTTCCCTGGGACATCCGCCCCATGGTGCGCAGCCACCACGAGCGGTGGGACGGCCACGGCTACCCCGACCGGCTGGCGGGCGAGGAGATCCCGCGCTCCGCCCGCATCATGCGCATCGCCGACGTGTTCGACGCGCTCACCACGGCCCGCAGCTACCGGCGCCCCCTCACCCCCGACGAGGCGCTGGCCATCATGCAGGACGACGCGGGGTCGTTCGATCCCGAGCTCTTCGAGATCTTTCTGGAGCTGTACCCGGAGTTCGCGCCCACGGCGGTGGAAGCCGCCTTCGCCGGCTCCGAATAACGCTCCTCTCCCGCCACGGCGAAAACGTTTACGCCGTAGTCGCCGCTTCTGCCTGCACTTCCAGCCCTCGCACGCGCAGCAGGCGCTCCACGGCCTCGCCGATCTTTACGTTGGGCGTGGACGCGCCCGCCGTCAGCCCCACCACCAGGGGACCGGGGGGAAGCCAGTCCTCGGCCTCCACCTCGGGAGCGTCCAGCGAGGTGCCGGCGGGCTTGAAGCGGATGGTGCCGCGCTCCGGGTCGATGCACGATGCGTCCGCCACGTGGTAGGTGACGGCGTGGCGGGCGCAGAGCACGGCCAGGTGGTTGGTGTTGGACGAGTTGTATCCCCCGATCACCACCATCACGTCCGGCGCGCCCTCCGGCCCCGCCACCAGCTTTTCCACCGCGTCCTGCCGCTCCTGCGTGGCGGAGCAGATGGTGTCGAACGAGCGGAAGTGGTTCGCCAGGTCGAACCCCGGCTCCCCGCCAAAGCGCCGCTCCAGCGACCTCCCCACCTCCGCGGCGATCCCCAGCGAGTCACCGGAAAGCATGGTGGTCTGGTTGGCGACGCCGATGCGGTCCAGGTGCAGGTCGGGGTCGAACCCGGCCGACATCTTTTCGGCAAAGTGCGCCAGGAACGCCTCGCGCGTCATCGCCCCCGGCTTGCGCTCCAGGTAGTCCATCACCCGCCGCGCGTCGTCCATGTCGCGGACGATGAGGAAGCGGCCGTCGGGATACTTGAGCGCCTGGCTGGCGGTGGCGCGCGTCTCTTCGTGGTGGTGCTTGCCGTGGATGAGGGCGGTGTACCCGTCGCGCGCGTACTGCTCCACCCGCTTCCACACGTTCAGCACGCTGCCGCAGGTGGTGTCGACCAGGATGCAGCCGATGGCCTGCAGCCGGCGAAAGTCGTCTACCGTGGCGCCGAACGCGGGAAGGATGACCACGTCCTCCGGCTCGATCCCCCCGAAGTCGAAGCGTCCCTGCCCGTCCGGCTGCAGAAAGACGACGCCCATGTCGGTGAGGCGGCGGTTGACGTGCGGGTTGTGGATGATCTCGCCCAGGAGAAAGATGCGCCGCCCGGGAAACTGGGTGCGCGTCTCGTAGGCGTACTCCACGGCGCGGTCCACGCCGTAGCAGAAGCCGAACTCCTCCGCCAGCCGCACGGTCACGCGGTCGTCGCCCTCGCCCCAGCTGTCCTGGTACCCGTTGGCGCGAATGCGCTCCACCAGCGCGCTGTGGTATTCGGAACGGATCAGCGGCTCGATCTGCTTGCGAAGACCGAAGCCGCGCCGGAAGTAGGTCTGTTCCATCGTCGCTGCTGCGTCTTTTAAGGGCCGGCGCGGGTGCGTCCGGCTGCCCGGAAAGGTAACCGCGCCGGCCGTGCACCGCCACCGGCAAAGGCGCGAAATCGTTGTGGTTCCGCGGCTTGGCTGTTCGCTGATACGCGCGCGGCCCCGGCAGGTTTCACGCAGGGCCCACGGAGCGAGGAATGAGGGTGTCGAGTGGAGGGGATGGTTCTCCAGATCGCGCATCAGGTGGTGCGGACATCTTGCTCCGGTGCGCTGCGGAGATCATCTGCCGATCAGCATCCTCCCCCAAAAAACGCGGATGGCCCCCTGCCGCATTCCATCCCTCTCCCGCTCCCGACGCCCCCAGGGATCGTGCCTCGTCGGCCCGCCGCGCCATGCCCCCGCTCACTACGACCAGGCCCGCACCGTGAGCGCAGAGGCAACGGCACGAGAAAACTCTGCTGACTCTGCTGACTCTGCGTGAGGACCATTCTTTTTGTGGACCCGGTGTTACGATAGGTTTCGGATGATCGTCTTGTGGGAATCTGCATGAACCGACTTGGTGCGATGAACGCTTTGGCCGAGGATTCGAGGGCCGCGGAGGGGCCGATCGTGCTGTACGACGGCGTGTGCGGGCTGTGCGACCGTTCGGTGCAGCTCATCCTGCGGAACGACCGGCGGGGCCGCTTTCGCTTTGCCGCGCTGCAGTCCGAAGCCGGCAGGACGCTGCTGCAGAAGTTTGGTCTCTCGCCCGAGGCGCTCGACAGCGTGGTGCTTGTGGAAGGCGAGCACGCGTGGCGCAAGTCGCGGGCGGCCCTGCGCATCGCCCGGCGGATGGACGCGCCATGGCCGCTGCTGTGGCCGCTGATGATCGTCCCGCGCCCGGTGGCGGACTTCTTCTACGACCTGCTGGCGAAGAACCGCTACCGCATCTTCGGAAAGCTGGACGCCTGCATGATCCCGCCGCCGGAGGTACGGGCGCGCTTTCTGGACTGACGGCTCGCGACGTCCCTCATCCACTCCCCTGCGCCCTGTCCGCGGGAGTGGCACGCGAGCCGGCGGAAGTGCAGCTTGCCGGCCGGACGGGGTCTCAGGGGGAATGCTTCTTGCCCGCCCCGCGCCCGTAAACCCGCGTACTTTCGCACTTTCGTACTCTCGTACTTTTCGTCCCGATGAAGCTGAAGCCCGGCAAGGGAAAGACGCTCGGCGGCGCGCCGCGCAGCGGCAAGTGGACCAAGCACGCCGAAGACACCCGCGTGGGCGGCCGCCACCGCGGCTCGCTGATCGCGCTGGTGGTGCTGGGCGTGCTGGTGCTGGGCGGCATCGGGGGATACCTGGCGTGGTCCAACGCGCAGCTGCAGGCCGGGCTGCTGCGCCAGCAGAAGGAGATGCGCCTCCGGCCGGACTACGTGCGCCTGGCGGAGCTGCCTCCCTACGCGCGCGACGCCTTCGCGGCGGTGGTCGACACGACGTCCGCCGCGCGGCGCAGCCTGCGGCGCGGAATGCCGCTCCCCTCCGCCAGCCGCGACCTGGTGCGGCAGGTGCACCTGCTGCAGGGCGGGCTGGGCGACCAGGCGCGCGAGATGGCCATGGCGCCGCTGCTGGAGGCGCACACCTCGTCGCCGGGGCTGCTGGAGCTGTACGTGAACCGGGTGGCGATGGGAAGGACGGAGAGCTGGGCCATCTACGGTGTGCAGCAGGCGGCCCAGGAGTACTTTGGCAAGGACGCGCGGCGGCTTACGCTGAGCGAGGCGGCCACCCTCGCGGGGATCCTGCTGCCGCCCAGGCTGGCGGACCCCGAGGCGCTTCCCGGCGCGGCGGGGCCCCGCCGCAACGAGGTGCTGCGCATGCTGCGCGACGCCGGGCGCATCGACGAAGCGGCGTACCGCGCGGCGGTGGCGGAGCCGCTGGCGTTTCAGCCGGGGGTGGACTACGCCCCCATGTCGCGCCCCGCGGACTGGCAGGCCCAGCCGCAGGTCATCCGCCTGCCGGAGGCGCTGCGCCCGAAGGCGGACTCTGCGGCCGCGGGAGCGAGTCCCGCAGCGAGTCCGGGCGGGGCGTAGCCGGGGGCGGCACCTCGGCGCGGGACAGGTGCATCTGCACCAGCCGCCACTCGCCCTCGCGCTGGTTCAGCACGCCGGAGACGCGCAGCCGCTGCGCCTGCCCGCCGGCGCCCACCACGGGAAGCACCTCCACGTGG
>DASQBH010000435.1:0-2202 GCA_035635315.1 Longimicrobium sp. | reverse complement strand
GTAACGTTCGCCCCTGCGGCGCGCTTTCCCCTTGCTGTCCCGACGCCGGCGGCCGCGGCGCGCGCCGCGGGTTCCGCCGCTTTCCCGCCCGACCCGAACCCGTTCAGAAGGAGTCCCCTGATGCGCAAACTAGGTTGGCTGCTCGCGTTCCTGGCCCTGCTCACCGCGGCCGTACGGCCCGCGGCGGCGCAGGGAACGGGGACCATCCAGGGAACGGTGACCGACGCCCAGAACCGGAGCCCGCTGCCGGGCGTCCGCGTGACGGTGGACGGCACCAGCCTGGCCGCGCTCACCGGCCCCGAGGGGCGGTTCGAGTTGCGCAACGTCCCCGCCGGCACCCGCACCCTGCGGGCGACGCGGATCGGGTACGGCACGGGGCAGGAGACGGTGAGCGTGACGGCCGGCGGCACGGCCAGCGCCAGCTTCTCGCTGGGCGCGGCGGGGGTGCTGCTGGACGAGATGGTGGTGACGGCGCTGGGCATTCCCCGTGAGCGCCGCGAGATCAGCACCTCGGTGCAGGAGGTGAGCGGCGAGGCGATCGCCCGGAGCGGCGAGACCAACCTGGTGACGGCGCTCTCGGGCAAGGTGTCGGGCGTCACCATCACCAACAGCAACACGCCGGGGGGCAGCTCGCGCATCGTCATCCGCGGCGCCAACTCCCTCACCAGCAACAACCAGCCGCTCTTCGTGCTGGACGGCGTGCCGGTGAGCAACTCGGCGCCCGGCTACAACGCGGGCACCTGCAGCGGGTGCACCGGCTACAACGCCATCGACTACGGCAACATCATCCAGGACCTAAACCCCAACGACATCGAGTCCATCACGGTGCTCAAGGGGCCCAACGCGGCGGCGCTGTACGGCTCGCGCGCGGCCAACGGCGCCATCATCATCACCACGAAGAGCGGCCGCGGGCAGGAGACCAGCGTGACGGCCAGCACCCTGGTGACGTACGAGACGCCGCTGCTCCTGCCCCGCTACCAGAACCTGTACGGGCAGGGGTTCAACGGCCAGTACGAGTACGTGGACGGCCGGGGCGAGGGCACCTTCGACGACACGGACGAGAGCTGGGGGCCGCGGCTGGACGCGGGGCTCATGATCCGCCAGTTCCACAGCAACGGCCAGCCGGCGCCGTGGGTTTCGAACCCGAACAACGTGCGCAACTTCTTCGAGACGGGGCGCACGGCCAACACCAGCGCCGCCTTTGCCGCCAGCCGCGAGGGGATGAACGTGCGCCTCTCCCTGGCCAACCTGTCGCAGGACGGGATGTACCCCGGGCTGGAGATGGAGCGCACCACCGCGGCGCTCAACGGCTCCGCGCGGCTGGGCCGGCGGCTGAACGCCGACGCGTCGGTGCAGTACATCAACAGCGACGCCCGGAACCGCCCGGCGCAGGGGTACGGTGAAGACAACGTGATGTGGCAGTTCATGTGGTTCGGCCGCCAGGTGGACACCAACATCCTGCGCAGCCGCCTGCGCAACGAGGACGGCAGCCAGTTCAACTGGAACAACGCCTGGAACAACAACCCGTACTGGACGGCGCTGGTCAACGACAACAGCGACACCCGCGACCGCGTGATCGGCAGCGCCAGCCTGCGCTACGAGCTCACCCCCTGGCTGAGCGGCATGGTGCGCTCGGGGACGGACTGGTACGAGGAGAACCGCATCCGCACCTACCAGGCGGGCACCATCGGGCAGAGCGGGTCGGGCGCGTTTGGCGAGACGACCATCTTCGAGCAGGAGACCAACAGCGACTTTCTGCTCACGGCCAGCCTGCCGGCCCGCGGCGACTTCGATTTCGGCGCCAACTTCGGCGGCAACCGCCGCGACAACACCGGCCGGGTAAAGGGCGCGTTCGTGGACAGCCTGGTGGTGCCCGGCCTCTTCAACCTGGGCAACAAGGCGGTGGACCCCACCCTCACCGACCGCCGCAGCCGGCAGCGGGTGAACAGCCTGTACGGCTCTGCCCAGGTGGCGTGGCGCGAGACCTGGTTCCTGGAGGCCACGGGGCGCAACGACTGGTCGTCCACCCTGCCGGAGGGGAACCGCTCGTACTTCTACCCGTCCGTCAGCACCAACCTGATCTTTACCCAGCTCGCCGACGTCCCCTTCCTGTCCTACGGCAAGGTGCGCGCGAGCTGGAGCGAGGTGGGCAACGACACCGACCCGTACAACCTGATCGACCCGTACGTCACCGACGAGTTC
>DASQBH010000434.1:0-8137 GCA_035635315.1 Longimicrobium sp. | reverse complement strand
GGCGCTGGCGCTGATGGCGATGACGATCTTCTTCATCGCGCGGCTGGCGCTGCGGGTTCGGCGCCGCCGGCGGGCGGCCGCGGGGGCAAATGGCTGAGCGCGGCTCGATTCCGCAAAAAGAATGGGCCTCACGCAGAGTTAGCAGAGTCAGCAGAGTTTTCTCGTGCCGTTTCCTCTGCTCTCGCGGTTCGCAGCTTGATTCATGGGAGAGCGCCGGTCGACGAGGCACGAGCGGGCGTGAGATGTCGGGAACGGGAGAGGGACGGAAGCGCGGCAGGGGGCACATCCGCGTTTTTTTTGAGAGTGATGCGGATCGCTGGATGATCGCCAAAGCGCACCGGTGCAGGTCATCGCGATCACCTGTTGCGCGATCTCGAGAACCATCCGCCAGCTCCATGAGCGAGGTGAGCGGCACATTTCCCGGACGCTGGTCTTTCCTGGAGCCGATGAAAAAACTCTGGATCCTTCTCCTGCTGCTGGCGCCGGCGCCGGGGCTGGCGCAGACGCGAGCCGACTCGGCCCTGATCGGCCGCATCCTGGTGGCGGAAGACCGGCGTGATTCGACGGCCGCGGCCATCGGCGCGGGGCTGCGGCACGCGGACCCGCGGGTGCGGCTGATCGCCCGCCGGGCGCTGGGGCGCATCCGCGATCCGCGCTTTGCCGCGCGCGATTCGCTGCCGCCGGTGGCCGCGCCGCCCGCGTGGCCAGAGCCGGCGTGGCGGCTTCGCTACCGGGCGCTCGCCGACCGACGCGGGGACTGCGGAGCGCTGCGCGCGGCGCTGGACGACAGCGTGTGGCAGGTGCGGCTGCGCGCGGCCGGCCTGGCCGGAGCGCCGTGTGGAGCCGATTCGGCCCTCGTGCGCGTGTTGAGCGGATGGGTGGACTCGCTGCCGCGCGACACGCGCCGGCGCGCCGCGGACGGGGTGTCGTGGCACGCAGGCGCCCACGCGGCGGTCGCGCTGGCGCGGATCGCGCCGGAGCAGGCGCGGGCGCGGCTCGGGGAGCTCGTCACCCATTCCGACTGGCACGTGCGCCTGTACGCCGCCCGCGCCGCCGCGCTCCTGGCGGACAGCGCGCGGCTCCGCACCCTCGCCCGTGACACCGACGGCAACGTGCAGGAAGCGGCCATCGACGCGCTGTCCAGGCTGGTGGGCCACGGCGCGGACGACGTGTACCTGGCCGCGCTGAACGGCGACCAGGCGCAGGCCGTCCGCGCCGCCGCCATCGCGCTGAAGGGGTCTCCCTCGCCCGACGCGCGCGCGGCAGCGAACGCCATCTTCGACCGGTGGGTGAACCGCGCGAACGAGTCGGAGCGCGACGTGCGCGTTGCCCTGCTGGAGGCGGCCGGCCGCCCGGCCAGCGACGACCGCCCGCCCGCGCCGCGGTTCGATCTGCCGCCGGACGCGGTCGCGCTGGCGCTGGGCCAGGACGTGCGCATCCGCATGACCATGTCGCCCGACGCGGGCGGAGGGTCGTTCGTGGTGCGGCTGCGCGGCGACGTGGCGCCGATCATGGCCGCACGCGTGCTCGCGCTGGTGCGCGAACGATATTACGACGGGGGCAACTGGCACCGCGTGGAGCCGGACTTCGTGATCCAGGGCGGCGGTCCGGGAACGAACGAGTACGTGGGCCACGCCAGCTACCTGCGCGACGAGCTGGGAACGGTGGCGCATCCCCGCGGCACCGTGGCCATGAGCACGCGCGGGCACGACACCGGCGATGCCCAGTGGTTCATCAACCTCAAGGACAACCCCCGCCTGATCCGCGACTACACCGTCTTTGCCGAGGTGGTCGAGGGGATGGAGGTGGTCGACGGAATCATGGAGGGCGACGTGGTCGCGCGAGCTCGCGAGGAGCCGCCCGGACGCTGACGGGCGGGGCCCCTCCCCCCGGCCCCCTCCCCGCTCGTTCCTCGCGGAGAGGGGGAGAACGCGAACTTCCGGGCCGCCGCCGGAGGCTGCTCCATCCACCGCCGCCTGAAATCCAGATGATGGATCTGTCGTTCCTCGAAGTGAGCCGCCTGGTGGATGCGGCGAACGCGGTGCGCTGGCGGGGCGACGGAGCGGAGCGGCCGGACGAATCCGGCGCGGCCGAGGCCGAGCGGCAGCTCGACGCCCTGTTCCGCACGGAGCAGACGCTGGCGGTCTACGGCACCCTGGCGCCGGGTCAGCCGAATCACCACATCGTCGCGCCCCTGGGTGGCGAGTGGGCGCAGGGGTCGATCGAGGGAGACCTGTACCCGGTGGGATGGGGGGCGGCGCTCGGCTACCCGGCGTTCCGCCCGCGCGCCGGTGCCCCCGGCGTGGCGGTCCACGTGCTGGCCGCGCCGAAGCTGGCGGCGGCCTGGCCGGAGCTGGATCGCTTCGAGGGCCCGGGGTACCGGCGCATCCTGGTGCCGGTGTTCAGGCCTGGCCCGGGCGACGAGCGGCGGCTGTACACCGTCGCCAACCTCTACGCGGCCGCCGGGCCCCCTCCCGGCGCGGCCACGGGCTGACGCCGGCCAGCGGCGGTTCAGCCATCGCGCGGCCATTTGCCTCGCCGCGCGTTCCGCGATACGATCGAACGTCCTCCATCGTCCCCATCACCCGCCGCTCCACGCCCGCGGGGGATGATCCCCCACGCCGGCAGCGCGTGATGTCCGCCATCGAAACCGCTTTCACCCGCGCCGCGGGCGTCGAGGTGCCGCTCATCTGCGGCGCCATGTACCCGTGCAGCAACCCGGAGCTGGTGGCCGCGGTGTCGGAGGCGGGCGGGATGGGCATCATCCAGCCGATCTCGCTCACCTACGTGCACGGCCACGACTTTCGCGAGGGGCTGCGCTTCATCCGCCGCCTCACCAGCAAGCCGGTGGGGATGAACGTGATCCTGGAGAGCAGCTCCAAAGTGTACCTGGACCGGATGCGCAGGTACGTGGACGCGTCGCTGGAGGAGGGGGTGCGCTTCTTCGTATCGTCGCTGGGCAACCCGCGCTGGCTGTGCGACACCGTCCACGCCGCCGGGGGGCTGGTGTACCACGACGTGGTGTCGAAAAAGTGGGCGCTCAAGGCGCTGGAGGGGAGCGTGGACGGGCTGATCGCCGTGAACGACCGCGCCGGCGGGCACGCGGGGCACCTGTCGCCGCGGCGCCTGTTCGACGAGCTGGCAGGCCTGGGCGTGCCGCTGCTGCTGGCGGGGGGCGTGGGCGACGAGCAGGGCTTTACGGACGCGCTGCGGATGGGGTACGCGGGGGTGCAGCTGGGCACGCGCTTCATCGCCACGGACGAGTGCACCGCGCCGGAGGCGTACAAGCAGGCGCTGATCGCCGCGCGCGAGGAGGACGTGGTGCTGACGGAGCGCATCACCGGCGTGCCGCTGGCCGTGCTCAACACCCCGCACGTGCAGCGGATGGGCACCCGCGCCGGCCCCGTGGCCCGGTGGATGCTGCGCGGACGGCGCACCAAGCACTGGATGCGGATGATCTACTCGCTGCGCTCCCTGGTGCAGCTCAAGCGCTCGATGAAGCGCGGCGACACCGGCGCCACCTCCGCGGACTACTGGCAGGCCGGCAAGAGCGTCGCCGGCATCCGCGCAATCGAGCCGGCGGGGGAGATCGTCCGCCGCTTCGCCCACGCCGCCGAGCAGGCCGCGCGCCTCCCGGCCTGATCCCCAATCCGCAAAAAGATCGGGTCTCATACCGAATCCGGGAATACAGTCATCATTCCCAGTCGCAGGTTCTCATACCGGATCCGCAAAAACAAACAGCGAAGGGTACAGAGAAACAGACAACAGCCAGAGGAACAGAGGAAACCGGTTCGTCTCTGTTCCTCTGGCTTTTGTCTGTTCCTCTGTACCTAATGCTTTTCCGGATCTGGTATCACACAGAGTCAACAGAGTGGAGCCTCGAGCGAGAGGCCGATCCGCCCACCGCATCGACGTTTGTCACGGAGCCGATGAAGTTCGGACCAGGTCGCGCGGCACGAGAAAACTCTGTTGACTCTGCTGACTCTGTGTGAGGAATATTCTTTGGCGGATGCAAACGAAAGCCTCCTTCCCGGAACCATCGCCGGGGAGGAGGCTTTTCGCTTCATCAGCCGCGGATCCCGCCGAACCTACGCCCCGGCGGCGGCAAGGGGGACGGGGACGGCGCCGGTGCCCAGGCGGCGGATGAACTCGCGGCGAAGCAGGTACAGGCTCAGCCCCAGCTGCAGCCACACCGTGCCCGCGGACAGGATCCAGACCCAGGTCATCCGGAAGTCCGGAAGGCGGGCGAGGACGAGCGCCGGCACGATCACCATCGCCATGCGAAGCGAGGACGCCAGCAGCGACGGGATGGTGTTGCCGAGCGCCTGGAACAGGCTGGACGCCACGAAGATCACCCCCGAGGCCACGAAGTTCCACGAGATGATCTGCAGGTACACGGTCCCCGCCCGCACCACCGCCGGATCCGCGGTAAAGAACTGCACCATCCCGTGCGCCCACAGGTGCACGGCCGCCGTGAGCACCAGCATGGCTGCGGTGGCCATCAGGGCCGCGTCGCGGAACACGGCGCGCACGCGGTGGGGGAGCATGGCGCCCACGTTCTGCCCCGCCACGGGCGCCACCGCAAAGCCCAGCGCCACCACCGGCATGAAGGTGGCCTGGATCACCCGCATCCCGATCCCGAACCCCGCCTGCTCCGCCGCGCCGAACGGACGGGCCAGGGTGTAGACCACCGCCTGGTACAGCGCCATCATGGCGAACTCGAAGCCCGCGGGAAGGCCGATGCCCAGCAGCCGCCGCCAGGCAGCCAGCCGCGGCCGGGCGTCCGCGCGCGAAAAGCGGAGCCACGCGCCGGGAGCGACGAAGTGCGTGGACAGCCACGCCAGCGCCAGGACGATGGAGACGAGCGACGAGATCGCGGCGCCGGCCACGCCCAGGGGACGCCCCGTGCCCCATCCGAAGATGAAGACGGGAGCAAGCACCATGTTCACCACGACGCTCACCGTCGAGACGATCATCGGCGCCCGGAACTGGCCGGTGCCGCGCAGCGCCGCGCTCATCACCCCCAGGGGAAACTGCAGGGCCATCGCCGGGATGAACCAGACCAGGTAGTCGCGCGCCGCCGCCGCCGTGGCCGCGTCGGCGGACATGGCCCGGGTGTACGCGTCCAGCCCCGCCAGCCCGATTACCAGAAAGGCCAGCGCCGTGGCCAGCGAGAGCCCGAGCGCCTGGTTGAAGAGGTGCCCCGCCTCCGCGGCGTCGCGGCGCCCCGCCGCGTGCGAAACCAGCGTCGTGGCGCCCACGCCCAGCATCTGGCCCAGCGCGAGCACCACGAAGGAAAGCTGCCCGGCGATGGACACGCCCGCCACCGCCGCGGTCCCCAGGCGTCCCACCCAGTACAGGTCGATCAGGAAGTACAGCGTCTGAAAGACCATCATCACCAGCATGAAGCCGGTCATGGCCAGGAGGTGGCGCGATACGGGGCCGGTGGTCAGATCCTTCATGGGGGGAGGCTCGGGCGGGGGAGGACGATCGGCGGCGGGGGCGCGACAAAAGCTAAGGTCCCGCGGCGGCCGGCGGGAAGGGCCTTCGAGCCACCCTCCGCGCCCTCCGCGTAAACCGGCTGCGGCAAAAGAATGGGCACACAGAGCAACGGAGGAACAGAGGAAAGTCTTCATCTCCGTTGCTCTGCTGCTCCGTGTAATACCACCTCCGGAAAAGAGCAGTCTCACACAGAGATAGCAGAGTCAACAGAGTGAAGCTGCGGCGAGCGGCCCGACCTTTCGCTCGCTGTGGACGGTTCGATAGCGGGGATGCTCCGTGGGTCCGTCACGTGGCACGAGAAAACTCTGTTGACTCTGCTAACTCTGTGTGAGACCTGTTCTTTTAGCGGATTCGGCATGAGGCCGATCTTTTTGCGGATTCGGGATGAACCCGCCGTCGCGGACCGTACGGAGGGCACGGGACAGCGGGGACGTGCACATACGTTTGCAGACCGCGTGTGCGGCGCGGCTGCCCCGAAAGCTGGGGACCGGCCGCCCCGAAAGCCCCCCGCACGCCCCGCCGCGAAGAGACCAAAATTCAGCGTAAATAATGGCGCGCCACCACGTTCCTGCAGGCGGGCGCTGGTGGTCTGCCAATTGCAGCCGCGCCGGAATCGGGAAATCTTGCCTCTCCCGCCGTCCCACACTCCACGCCCGATCTCCACCGCCGGCCCTGCGCCCCAGGCAGCACCGCTCGTTTCGGGGCAGGGCTGAAGACCGTTCGTCGCAGGTCGGTTCCGTGCCGTGCGCAGCTCCCGCCGCCACGCAGCAGGCGCCCTGGCGGCCGCACTCGCCTCCGCACCACCGGGGGCGCCCCCTCCTCCTCCATCCACGAGGCCAGCCGATGCCGTCAACCCTCAGCTACCCAGGCGTCTACATCGAGGAGGTCCCCAGCGGAGTGCGGACCGTTACGGGGGTGGCCACCTCGATCACCGCGTTCGTGGGCTACACCGCCAAGGGCCCGCTGGACAGGCCCGTGCGCATCTTCAACTACGGCGACTACGAGCGGGAGTTTGGCGGGCTGCACCGCGACAGCGACGTGAGCTACGCGGTGCAGCAGTTCTTCATGAACGGCGGCGGCGACGCGTACGTGGTGCGCATCGCGGCGGGCGCGGCGGCCGCCAGCATCGACCTGCTGGACGGGGACGGCGACCTGGCGCTGACGGTGCGCGCGAACAGCGCAGGCGTGTGGGGCAACGCGCTGCGGGTCTCGGTGGACTACGCCACCACGAACCCGTTCAGCACCTTCAACCTGGCCGTGGTGCGGGTGAACGCGCTGGGCGAAGAGGTGGAGCGCGAGGAGTTCCGCAACCTGAGCATGAACAGCCGCTCCCCCAACTACGTGGTGGGCGCCGTGAACGCCGGATCGCGGCTGGTGCGGGTGGAGCGGCCGGCGCTGGGGCTGGCGGACGCCACCGACCGCGGCTTCAGCGTGGGCTCGGGCGACATGACCGGGGTGACTCCCGACCCGACCCACTCGACCATCGCCGGGTTCCTGAACGGGAGCGAGCCGTTCGAGATCACCATGACGCCGCCTTTCGCCGCCGGCCCCAGCGGTACCAACGGGATCGTGGCCCGTTTGAACGCGGCGATCCAGGCCAAGTCGCTGGACCAGCGGCTGGAGGCGGCGCGCACCAAGGCCGATGGCACGGGGACCGGAAACTTCATCACGCTCCGCTCGCTGCACAAGGCAACGGACCCCAGCACCCGGGCCGAGTTCTCGTCGGTGACCGTGGTGCCCGCCGCGGCGAACGACGCCTCGGCGCTGCTCAAGCTGGGCGCCGCCCAGGGAGGGCGCGAGGTGGAGGGCGCCAGCGTGAGCCGGCCCATGCCGGGCGGGACCACGGGCGGCGACCTGCTGTTGTCCGTCCCCGTGGCCGGCACGCTCAGCATCACCATCATGGACCAGGTGTCCGGAGGTCCCGCCGTAACGCTGCTCGGGACCACGGCCCTCGCAGCCGTGGCCGCCACCCCGCCCGGACCCGCCCTGGCCGCCGCCCTGGAATCGGCCATCCACAACATCCTGCCGCCCACCCCCGTGGCGGCGGACGTGCGGGTGGAGTACGCGGGCGACCGGCTGCGGGTGTACCTCCCGGAGCTGGAGTATCCCCATGCCGTGATCTCGTTCAGCGGGGGCGACGCGACCAACTTCAGGCTCCCCACGGCGCCCGCGCCCGCGATGAACGTGCAGCAGTACGCGCTGGGCATCGCGGCGAACGTGGGCGCGCAGGACAACGCGGTGCGCGGCGCCGACGGCACCCCCCCGGGGCCCACCGAGTACCTGGGCTCCCAGGCCGCCAAGACGGGGATCTGGGCGCTGCGCGACGTGGACCTGTTCAACCTCCTGTGCCTGCCCGGCGCGTACCGGCTGCAGGCGCCGCAGGACATCGTGCTGCAGGCCGCGATCTCGCTGTGCGAGCAGGAGCGGGCGTTCCTGATTGTCGACGCGCCCTCCGACGCCACGCTCACCACCATCGTGCCGTGGGCGGCCAACCTCACCAAGAGCAGCTACGCCGCGGTCTACTTTCCCTGGATCCAGGCGGCGGACCCGCTGGACAACTTCCGCCTGCGCAGCATGCCTCCCTCGGGCGCCATCGCCGGGGTGTTTGCCCGCACCGACGGGCAGCGCGGCGTGT
>DASQBH010000433.1:0-3201 GCA_035635315.1 Longimicrobium sp. | reverse complement strand
CTCCACGAACACCGGCGCCTCGGAGACGGCCGGCTCGGAGATGGTGGGCTCGGCGGCCTCGCCTGCGGGGGCGATCGGCGCGGGCGTCTCGTAGCGCGGGCGGTCGCGATCGCGGTCGCGCCCACCCCGGTCCCGGTCGCCGAAGCGGCCCCGGCCGCGTCCACCGCGGCCACGCTCGCGGTCGCGCTCCGGGCGGCCGCCGTCGCCGCCGGCCGCGCCCTGCGCCTCGCCGCCCTCCTCGGCGCGCGGCGGCGCCACTTCCCAGTCGCCGCCGTCGGTGCGGCGCAGACGCACGGCGCCGCGCTGCTGGGCCTCGGTGATGAACTTGCTGAACTTGCCGTAGCCGATGTCCTTCTCGCTGAACCCGGGGTCCAGCTCCACCATCACCTGCTTCAGGCGATCGACGCGCATCACGTCGCCGCGGCGCGCCATCATCTGCGCGGCCTTGGTCACCAGCTCCCAGGGGTCCTCGCGCACGCCGGTGTCGTCCGTGGCGCGCGTCAGCCCGCTGAGGTTGTGGTACGAGTAGTACTCATCGCAGTTCTGGATGAGCAGGTCGCTCGCCGATTCCCGCATCCCCACGCCGATGACGTACTTGCCGTACTCCTTGAGCTTCATCACGCAGCTCGAGAAGTCCGAATCACCGGTAAGGAGGATGAAGACGCCGATCTCCGGCCGCATGAACGCCAGCTCGATGGCGTCCACGGCCATGCGGAGGTCCGTGGCGTTCTTCTTGGAGGTGCCGTAGGCGGGGGCGAAGATCAGGTCGACGGAGGCTTCCGTCAGGGGGACCACGCTGGCGGGGTAGCGGCGCCAGTCGGCGTAGGCGCGGCGGACGGCGATCTTGCCGCGAAAGACGTCGGAGTCCAGCAGCGACTTGAGCTCCTTGCCCAGGTCGCTGCGCACGTTCATGGTGACGTTGTCAAAGTCGATCAGCAGCGCCGCGCTGCGGGTGGCACTCAGCGCCGGCCCACCGGTCATGGCCGGCGAGGTGCGCAGGGGATTGTTGTTCATCAGTTGTCCGTCAGTCGTTCACGTTTCGTGTGCGATCTGACGAGTCCCCTCGGCCTCAGGAACGGCAGTGCGAAAGTGCGGGAATGCGAAAGTGCGCTGGAGGCGGGGTGCATCCCCCGCAGTCCACGTCGCACCTGGCAATCCCGCGATCACGCCCTGTCCGCCGATGGCGGGAGGAGCCTCGTCGTACAGTTGCGGCTCACCGGCGGCTGCTCTCTTCGGCGCTGATCATGCGCGCGAGCTCCACCCGGCGAACCTTGCCGCTTCCCGTCAACGGGAAGCCGTCCAGAAAGCGGACCAGGTCGGGGACCTTGTAGTCCGCCAGCACTTCACGGCAAAAGTCACGGATCTCTTCGCCCGTGACGATCGCCCCCTCCACCGGGACGATGGCGGCGCACGCCACCTCGCCCAGGATCTCGTCCGGCAGCCCCACCACCGCCACGTCCAGCACCGCCGGGTGCGCGTGCAGCCGGTCTTCAACCTCGCGCGGGTACACGTTGAACCCGCCGCGGATGATCATCTCCTTGCGGCGCCCGATGATGTGGACGTAGCCCTCCTCGTCCACCATCCCCAGGTCGCCGGTAAGGAAGAACCCGTCCGGGGTAAAGACCTGCGAGGTCTCGCCCGGCTGGCGGTAGTACCCGCGCATGATGCACGGCCCGCGCACCGCCAGCTCGCCCACGGATTCCACGGGAAGAACCGAGCCGTCCACGTCGATCACCCGGATCTCCACCTCGGCCAGGGGGCGGCCCACGGTGGCCACCTGCTTGCCGGGCGGATCGTCCGGCGTGTTGACGGCCACCAGGTTCCCCGTCTCCGTCATCCCGTACCCCACCCTGACGCCCGGCACCAGCTCGCGCTGGATGCGCTGCACCAGCTCCTCGGGCACCGGCGCACCCGCCACCACCCCCGTGCGCAGCGACCCGATGTTGCGCGAGGCGCGGTCCGGGGCGTTGAGCGCCAGGATGAAGTTCGTCGGCACGCCGTGAAAGACGGTGACCCCTTCGCGCTCCACGATGTCCAGCACCGTGGCGGGGTCATACCCTTCGTGCAGCACCAGCGACGCGCCCGCCACCATCGTCCCCAGCACCCCGGTGCCGATGCCGAACGCGTTGAACAGCGTGTTTACGCCGAACACCACGTCGTCGGCCGTAAGCCCCAGCGCGTCGGCGCTGAGGGCCGCGTTGGCCATCAGGTTCTCGTGCGTGAGCTCCACCCCCTTGGGCTTGCCCATGGTGCCCGAGGTGTAGAGGATGGCGAACAGCTCGTCGGCGCCGCCCTCGTGCCGCGGGTAGGCGCGTCCCTCGCCGCTGCTCACCAGGTCCTCGAACTGGTGGATGCGGTCGTCGTACCAGAGGTCTTCCTCGCCCACGGACAGCACGTACTGCAGGTCCGGAAGCACGCCCAGGAACTGCTCGAAGCGCGCCAGGTAGTCCACCCCCTCCCAGTTCTCCGCCGTGACCACGGCGACGGACTCGGAGTGCCGCAGCATGTACTGCAGCTCGGGGGGCGTAAAGCGCGGGTTGAGCGGGACGATGACGGCACCCAGCTTGGCCGCCGCAAAGGTCGCGACGACGAACTCGGGCCAGTTGGGAAGGGTGAGCGCGATGCGGTCTCCAGCCTCGATCCCCAGCTCGTGGAGCGCCGCCGCCAGGGCGTCGGCCTGCGCGTCCACCTGCGCGTACGTGAGCCTGCGGTCTTCGAACGCAACAAAGGGCCGCTGCGGGTCCTCGTTCACGCGCAGCGCAAGGCTGTCCGCGAGCGTCAGACCACGAAAGCGGTCGCGTAGCGCCATGTAACCTCCGTCAGGGTGCTCGGCCTGGTAACGACGGGCAGAAACATAGCGGGCCGCGGGGAAACCGTCAAACCGTGGCCCAACAAGGGTTCAGCAGGGTTGAAGGCAGGGTGGAACGAAGAGTTTTCGCGGTCGGCAAAAGATCGAGCCGCATGGACCAGGGATGCGCTCCGGCCGGCCCCGTCCGGAGCGAATAAATTCGCGGCAGCAACTACACAAAACGCCTGCGCGGACTCGGCGGCCCTGCGGTGTGCGGCGTTCCAAGCGCCTGCGCGTCCGCACACGAAACCGCAGGAGCCGGGCGCGTCGACGGGAATCGCACTGCGTCCGCCGGGGTGCCCCTCCCCCGGCCCCTCCCCGTTCGTTCCTCACGGAGAGGGGAGAACTTCGGA
>DASQBH010000432.1:0-2518 GCA_035635315.1 Longimicrobium sp. | reverse complement strand
CTTGATGTTGCCCCCGGTCACGTTGAGCTTGCGGGCCAGAAAGCCGAAGTCCACGTCCTCGGCCAGGGGCACGGTGTCGGGAAAGATCGTCCGCCAGATCCGCTCGCGGTCCGCGGCGTCGGGAAAGGGAAAGTCGATGATGAAGCGCATCCGCCGCACGAACGCGGCGTCCATGTTCTTGCGGAGGTTGGTGGCCAGGATGACGATCCCGTCGTACTCCTCCATCCGCTGCAGCAGATAGGCGACCTCGATGTTGGCGTAGCGGTCGTGCGAGTCCTTGACCTCCGACCGCTTGCCGAAGAGGGCGTCGGCCTCGTCGAAGAAGAGGATGGCGTTGCTGGACTGGGCCTCGGCGAAGATGCGGTTGAGGTTCTTTTCCGTCTCGCCGATGTACTTGCTCACCACGCCCGAGAGGTCGATGCGGTACAGGTCCAGCCGCAGGTCGCCGGCGATGATCTCGGCGGCCATCGTCTTTCCCGTGCCGCTGGCGCCGGAGAAGAGCGCCGTCACCGCCCGCCCCAGGGGAAAGCGCCGCCCGAACCCCCACTCCCCCATCACCGTGTCGGCGTGGTGCACGTGGGCGGCGATCTCCTTGAGCTGCCCCAGCGGGTCGGGGGGCAGGACGATGTCGGACCAGGTGAAGGCGGGCTCGATCTTGCGCGCCAGGTCGTCCAGGTGGGGGGTGGCCTGCCGGCGGCTGGCCGCGTGCAGCGCGTCCGCCCCCAGCGGCCCGCCCTCCGGCGCGTCCAGCAGCGACTGCGCCCGGGCGTCGGCCACGGCGTCGCGGATCTGCCCGGGGGTGAAAGCGAACTTGGCCGCCAGCTCGCCCGGTTCCCCCTCCGCGTCCGGCAGCGCCTCGCGCCACGCCTCCACGCGGGCCGCGTGGTCCGGCGCGGGGACCTCCACGCTCAGGAACACCTCCCCGCCGAACACGCCCACCGGGGTCCAGGGCTCCTCGCCGATGAGAAAGGTCAGCCGCGACCAGCGGCGGAGGGCCCGCGCCAGCTCGTGCACCCCGCGGGGGCCGCCCTCGCCGGCGAACGCGTCCTCGAAGTGCCGCACGGCCACCGCCGCGGGCTGCAGCACCGCCTCGCGAAACGCCCGCTGCAGGTCGTCCTCCAGCGCGGGCGAGGCCAGGACGCGGCGCAGATCCACCACCAGCAGGGGAAGCCCCCGGTCGGCGCACACCGCCTCGGCCAGCGCCTGCCGGCCGGCGCCATAGCGCCCGTACAGGTGCACGACGACGGGCGGCCCGTCGGGCGCGTCCAGGCGGCCGCGCACGGCGTCGCGCAGCCGGGCGAACACGTCCTCCAGCCCGCGGGGGACGCGGGCGCGGGGCTCGCGCACCAGCTCGGCGGCACGCTGCACCTCCGCATCCAGCTCCGCGTCGCCGGTAAGGAAGGAGACGATCCGCTCCTCCAGCCGCAGCCGGCGCGACGGGAGCGGCAGCGGGTCCGCCCCTCGATCCATCACCTCCACCAGCTGGTGCAGGCGCAGGGGCGCGCCCGGGTGGAACGACGCGGCGGCGGCCCAGCGCTCCTCCTCGCCGGCGCAGAACAGCGTGAGCGCCAGGTCCACGGTGGGCAGCCGGCGCGTCACGTCGTCGTGCAGGTAGCCGAAGACCTTCTCGTACTTGCGGTTCAGCTCCGGGGCCAGCGCCAGCAGAACGGTGTTCCGCTCGAAGGGGGACAGCCCCAGCCGCTCCGCCAGCCGCGCCAGGGGGGGCGGCGCCCCGGCCTGGCGGCTGGCCTCCAGCCGGGCGTCGATCTCCGCACGCACCCCCTCCGGCGCCGCGTCGTCGGGGCGCGCGGAAAGGAGGTGGGCGCCGGGCGAGGCGCGCAGGGCGTCCAGCACCTCCTGCTCGCCCAGGATCAGGCTGCCGAACTGCTCCAGCTCCACGGGCCGCGCGGGGGGTGAAAAGCCCCGTACGGCCTGTTCGAGCAGCTGGTCGAGCCACGCCAGCTCGTCGTGGAGGTGCTCCCGGGGACCCGGGTAGCGTTCGGCCATCGGAGCCTACGCCTCGTTGAGGTGGTTGCGGATGTCCACGATCTCGGACCAGCGGGCGGGGTTCACCTGGTAGCGGCGCGCCCCGGGGGGGCCGGATTCGGTGACGAGCCCCAGCGCCACCAGCTCGTCCAGCGCTTCGCGCACGCGCCGGGTCTCGCGCCTGATACGGTTCTCCAGGAGCCACCACTCGACGATGCCCTCGAGCGTGTCCTGGGCGCCGGGGTTTTCGACCATGTAGTCCAGGATCTCCGCCGCCATGGGAGAGCACGTCGCCAAGGCTTTCCTCCTGCAGGGAAAGGCCACCCCGCGGCCGGGGGTGGGCGCTGTGCGGGGCACGCCTGTGGTGCAAGGAGCCAACCGCGCTAAAAATGGCGGATTTGCTGGATTTTTACGGCGGCGGGAGGATGAAACCGGCCGGGTGCCTCCCTGCTCCGCCGGAGCGCATCTCGTCCGCGGGCAAGGCGTTGCGCACGTGGACATTTTTGTCCACGCGGATGCAGGCGGATGTCAC
>DASQBH010000431.1:0-3111 GCA_035635315.1 Longimicrobium sp. | reverse complement strand
ATGCGTGCCGACAGGATTCCGAGCTGGTCCCGGTACTTGGCGACGGTACGCCGGGCGATCTGGATCCCCTCCTTCTTGAGGATGTTCACGATCGCCTGGTCGGTAAGCGGGTGCGCGGGGTCCTCGTCGCTCACCAGCTTTTCGATCTGCGCCTTGATGCCGCGCGCCGACACGTCCTCGCCGCTCGTGGTGGACAGGCCCGACGAGAAGAAGAACTTGAGCGGAAACACGCCGCGCGGCGTCTGCACGAACTTCTCGTTGGTCACGCGCGACACGGTGGACTCGTGCATGTCGATGACCTCGGCCACCTCGCGCAGGGTGAGCGGCTTGAGGTACTGCACGCCCTTGTCGAAAAAGTCGCGCTGCCGGTCGACGATGAAGTTCATCACCTTGAGCATGGTCTGCCGCCGCTGCTCGATCGCCTGGATCATCCAGTTGGCGGAGTTGAGCTTGTTGCTGATGAACTCCTTGTTCTCGCCCACGAACTTCTTCTTGTCCTTGGCGATGTCGCGGTAGGCGCGCGACAGCTTGAGGCGCGGTAGGCTGGTGTCGTTGAGGAACACCAGGTACTCGCCCTCGATCTTCTCCACGATCAGGTCGGGGATGATGTAGTTGTCGCCCCCGCTGCCGTACTTGAGCCCCGGCTTGGGATCCAGCTTGGCCACCTCGTCCGCGGCGTCCTGCACGTCGCGCGGGGTGATCGACAGCTCCTTGCTGATCTCGCTCCAGCGGTGGTTGATCAGCTGGTCGAAGTAGTCGCGGACGATGCGGAACGCCAGGCTGGCCGCCAGCCGCCGCTCGATCTCGGCGACGTCGGGATCGTTCTCGCCCGTCTCCTGGATGATCTCGGAGACCACGTTGTCGCGCAGCTGCAGCAGGATGCACTCGCGCAGGTCGCGCGCGGCGATCCCCGGCGGGTCAAAGCCCTGGATGACGCGCAGCATCCGCTCCGCCTCTTCCAGCTCGTACGGCTCCAGCCCCTCGAACTCGCCCGCGTCGGCGATGAAGTTGTTCAGGTTCACGACCGTCTCGTCCAGGTCGCAGACCAGGTACCCTTCGTCGCTCACGTTGCCGATGATCTCTTCGCCCAGCAGCAGCTCGCGCTCGCTGAGACGGAGGAGAGTCAGCTGGTCGTGCAGGTGGTCGCCCAGGTCCTTGGTGTCGACGGAGACGGGCTCGTAGTACTCGCGCTCCTCGTACTCCTCGCGGCGGCCGCCGGTCTCGAAGCCGTTCAGGAGGATCTCCTCCCAATCGATCTCGTCGTCCTCCTTCTCCTTGTCCTTTTCCTGCTCCTTGGCTTCCTCCTCGGCGTCGGGCTCCACGAGGTCCAGGAAGGGGTTGTTGAGCAGCTCCTGCTTGAGGTGCTGCTGCAGGTCCAGCAGGGGCATGTAGAGCAGATCCATCGCCTGGTACAGGCGTGGATTGATCTTCATCTCCTGCTTGAGGGTGGTCCCCTGGTAAAGGCCGGTCTTCATGCCGCTTCGCCCTCTCGTGGATTCCTCGTATGGTCCTGGGATGCATCGGGCTGGTCATCCGCCCCGTCCCGCTCGTCGCCGCCACCGTCCACCGCCAGCCCGTCCATCGCCAGCCCGTCGTCCACCCGCGCCTCGCGCCCCTCGGCAAAGTCGCCGAAGTCCGCCGCCCGCGTGTCCACATCATCCGGAACCGCCCGGCCCCCGTCGAAGCCGGCCACCGGGCCGAACCCCGCCAGCCCGCTTCCCGCCGCCGCCACACCCGCGTCGGCCGGGCGCGCTTCCTCGCCCCCCGCGTCGAACTCCGCCCGCCCGTCCGCGTCCGCCAGCACGCCGTCGTTTGCCGCTAACACGTCCGCCGAGCCGTAGCGGCCCGCATCCGCCCCCGACACATCGCCCGACTGCGCGTCGGAAGCATTCGCGGAGGCGAACCCGTCCGTATCCGCGGCAGCCGCATCCAGCCGGGCGCCATAATCCGCCTCGCCGTCGAGCCTGCCCGGTACGCCGGATCCAGCCGCATCTACCGCGGTGCGATTACCCGCGTCCGCGGAGCCGTAGCCGCCCGCGTCCGCCCCCGCGCGATCACCCTCGTCGGCGTCGAATGCGTGCGGAGCGCCGAACCCGTCCTCATCCCCCGCAACGCCGCCGCCGTCATCCGCGCCGAAGTCCGGCGTGTAGCGCGGGTCGTGCGCGGCGGAGGCCAGGTCGGCGGGGTTGGCGTAGCGCTCGCGCATGCGGGCGGTGAGGGTGGGGCCCAGGTAGATCTCGGCCACCTCCTCGTTCCACACCAGCTCGCTCACCGTGCCGCTGACCCGCACGCGGCCGTCGTACATGATGTAGGCGCGGTCCACGATGTCGAGCGTCTGCTCCACGTTGTGGTCCGAGATCAGCACGCCGATGCCGCGGCGCCGCAGGTCGCTCACGATCTGCTGGATGTCGTGCACGGCGATGGGGTCCACGCCGGCGAACGGCTCGTCCAGCAGCATGAACTTCGGATTCCCCACCAGCGCGCGGGTGATCTCCAGCCGCCGCCGCTCGCCGCCGCTGAGCGCGTACGCCCTGGTCTTGCGCAGGTGCTTGATGGAGAGCTCGTCCAGCAGCTGCTCCAGCCGCGCCTTACGGTCCGCGCGCTTGATCTTCATCATCTGCAGGATGGCCATCACGTTCTCTTCCACCGTCAGCTTGCGGAAGATGGACGGCTCCTGCGCCAGGTACCCGATCCCCGCGCGGGCCCGGCGGTACATGGGGATCCCGGTCAGGTTGCGGTCCCCGATGAACACCTTGCCTTTGTCGGGGCGGATGAGGCCCACCATCATGTAGAAGCTGGTGGTCTTTCCCGCCCCGTTGGGCCCGAGGAGGCCCACGATCTCGCCCTGCGAGACCTGCAGGTCCACCTCGTTCACCACCCGCCGCTTGCGGTACGTCTTCACCAGGCCTTCCGCGCGAAGGACCGCCGACGCCGTCATGGGGCCTTCTTCTCCAGGCTGGGGAGGCTCCCCGGGGTGATGGTCACCACCGGGTTCTCCACCTCCACGATGTCCTTCTCCATGTGGAAGGTGACCTTGGTGCCCTTCATGTGGTTCACGCCCTGCTGCGCCTCGGGGGAGCCCGTCACCACCAGCACCCCGCGGAGGTTGTC